>JBJEUC010000443.1:0-2180 GCA_051883635.1 Candidatus Fimadaptatus sp. | reverse complement strand
AGCCGCGCTGCACGGCGTGCTGGAGCGCAGCATCCGCCCGCTGGGGCTGAGCATAACGAAATGACAACCCCCGCTCAAAATACATGCCGTATCGATGTGCTATCCTGCCAGTGACACAGCTTTAAGCGAGGGCATGATATGATAGATACGATACTGCTTGACATGGACGGCACGCTGCTGCCGGTGGACAACGACACCTTCACCCGCACCTACTTCAAACTCCTGTGCGCCAAGGTGGCCCCCTACGGCTTTGAGGCGAGCGCATTCCTGAGCGGACTGCGCGCGGGCACCCGGGCCATGGTGCTCAACGACGGCTCCCGCACCAACTGCGAGGCGTTCTGGGCGGCGTTCACGGAGCTGCTGGGGCCGGATTCGCGCCGGATAGAGTCGGTATGCGACGAGTTTTACAGCAACGAATTCAACCAGGTGCGCAGCATACTGGGCCTTGACATCAACCGCCGCCCGCTGATAGACGGCCTGCGCGCCAGGGGCTATCAGCTGGTGCTGGCTAACAACCCCATGCTGCCCCCGGTGGGCACGCGCTCGCGCCTGGACTGGCTGGGGCTCACGCCCGAGGACTTTGCGCTCCTGACCGACTACTCCAACTGCACGTACTGCAAGCCCAACCTGAATTACTACCGGGAGATACTGGGCAAGGTCGACCGCGCGCCCGGGCAGTGCCTGATGGTGGGCAACAGCATAGGCGACGACGCCTGCGCCGCGGAGCTGGGCTGCGAGGTGTTCATAGTGGACGACATGCTGGAGGGCGAGCGCGAGCAGCTCGCCGACTACCGGCACGGCAGCTTTGACGAGTTCGCCGCCTTTGCTGCGGCGCTGCCCGACATCAGCCGCTGATACATCCTTTGCCTGGGAGCATAATCGCCCCGGCGCTCATTTAGCGCCGGGGCGATCGTTGTATGGCTCGGGGCGTGTGATGCGGTAAAGCGGCCCGGGCTGGCTTGCATACGGCACATGCCGGTCACTCCTGCCGCCCCGGCTCCGCGAGCGCGAGCCGGTACACGTCGCAGCCGTCCTCGCGCCCGCAGCAGGCAAAGCCGTTCTTCCGGGCGATGTGGGCGGAGACGGCCTGTTCGGGCGCGCATTCGATGACCGCGTCCTTGCCCTCGCGGCGCGCACGCTCTATCATAAGCGCCGTAAGCGCCTGCGCGCAGCCGCGCCCCCACACACTGCGGGAAAGCACCCAGCCTATCTCGACGCTGCGCGCATCATAGCCGTGGTATATCGCATAGCCGATGAAGCGGCCGGCCGCATCATCGACGGCGTACAACAGCGGCGGCTCCGCAAGGCCCGCATCCCGCAGGAACTCCGCCGTCCTTGCGCGCGTAAACGGCGGCTCGAGATGCCGCATCACCTCGGGGTCCGAGAGCAGCGCATGCAGCGGCTCCAGGTCGCCCTCCCGCATGGCGCGCACGGTCAGCCCCATGCACGCGGCGATGAGCGCGGCCGCCTCGCCGGGGCTCAGCGCGCCGCTGTCTATGCGCAGGTCGTACCCTTCCCGGGGGTAGAGGCAGCGCAGCGACGCCTCGGCCGACCCGGGATACCTATCGCCCCGGGCGCGCTCCCGCTCAAGCAGCTGCTCCGCGCCGCAGCCCACGAGCACCTTCAGGCAGCCGTGCGGCGCAAGGGCCGCGCAGAGGGCCGCGTATATCCGGGCGCTGGTTATGACATGGTCGATTATGACGCAGCAGCCGCGCTGCAGAGCGTCTGCTATGTCCGCACACATGGCGGGCGTCACGTCAAACACGTCATCCTCCCACACCGGCTCGTCCGGCGACATGGGCAGGTAGTCGTCCAGCGCGATTACCCTCACGGGGCCGCTTGCGTCCAGCCGCGCTCTAAGCTCCCGGGCTATCGTCGACTTGCCCGCTGAGGACGGGCCGTTCAGCAGTATGGCGTTCATGCGTTGCTCCTTTATGCGGGCGGGGGCTTTATTGTCGGCCCGGAGTAGGCTCACTTTGCGCGTAAACAGGTGACTTGGCATACCACATCGGCTTGTCCAGCCGCGCCCTGAGCTCACGGGCTATCGTCGACTTGCCCGCCTAGGACGGGCCGTTCAGCAGTATGGCGTTCATGTGTTGCTCCTTTATGCAGGCGGGCGTTATTGTCGGCCCGGCGTGTGCTCATTCTGTGCGCAAACAGGGGCACTGGCCTACAGATCG
>JBJEUC010000442.1:0-2183 GCA_051883635.1 Candidatus Fimadaptatus sp. | reverse complement strand
CAGATTGACCTCTTTGAAGTTAGTCGCCCGCACGCCCGCGTCCTGCTCGGGCATGGCCACGCGCTCAATTCCCATTGCCTATTCCTCCGATCCTGCACTTGTGATCCTCCAGGCCCTTGCGCTCCTGCTCGCGGTAAGCGCCCAGCCGGCGCATCAGCCCATCAAAGTCCACCTCGTGGCCGTCAAACTCGGGGCCGTCCACGCAGGCATAGCGCACCTTGCCGCCCACCGTCACGCGGCAGCCGCCGCACATGCCGGTGCCGTCGACCATTATCGGGTTGAGGCTCACCAGAGTCCGTATGCCCAGCGGCCGCGTGGCCTCGGCCACCACCTTCATCATGATTGGCGGGCCTATCGCTATCACCAGGTCGTAATGCTCGCCCTGCGCGATGAGCTCATTGAACACGTCGGTCACAAAGCCCTGCTTGCCCTTGGAGCCGTCGTTGGTGGCGATGTAGAGATGGTTGGCCAGCGCGCCCAGCTCCTTTTGCAGCACCAGCAGGTTTTCGGTGCGCGCGCCCTCTATCACGTCCACATAGCGGCCCTGGCCCGCCAGGTACTTCACCTGCGGATACAGCACGGCCGTGCCCACGCCGCCGCCTATGCACAGTATGCGCTGCGCGTCGCCGAAGTGGGTGGGATTGCCCAGCGGCCCCGTGACCGATGCGAACTCGCCGCCCACCGGCGTTTCGCCCATGAGCGTAGTGGACAGGCCCACCATCTGCACCAACAGGGTTATGGCTCCCCTTTCGGCGTCCGCCCCGCCTATCGTGAGCGGCACGCGCTCGCCCTCCTCCACCACGCGGACTATCACAAACTGCCCGGGCTGCGCCTTTGCGGCCACATCCGGCGCATATACGTCTATGCGCATAAGCCCCGGCGCGAGCAGCTCCTTATCCAGCACCTTATGCATCAAACAATACCCCCTGTGTTCCTGAACGGATGTCCAATACTCCATTTTACTAATTATATCACGGTTTGCGTGCCATGTGAATAGCGTCCCGGGCATTGCCATTTCAAATTGACGTTGATTTATTGCAAAGCCTTCATAACGGCCGGAGGCTTCCTTCCGGCGCGCCGCCGCCACTTTGCGCGCATATTCTCCACATTCTGCCGAATCTCGTGCCATATTCGGCATATTCCGTCCACTTCATGCCGATTTGGCCGTTGTTTTCGGCCAGTCAACTCCACCTTGCGCCACACAGTCCGCCGCGCCGCGCGCACAGAAAAAGCCTGCCGGCGCATTACCGGCAGGCTGCGGTTTCATTCCTGCGTTTCCGGTGTCGGGGCGGCGGTGGGCTGCGCCTGCGCGTCGCCTGCCGGCTCCTCAGTGGGCGCGGCGGTGGCCTGCGCCTTGAGCGAGTCCACCGTGAGCTCGGTGGGCAGCTCGGCTATCTCCTGGCGCTTCTGCTCCTCCTGCGCTATCAGCCACTCGGGCTTGTCCTCGACAAAGCGCGCGCTCAGCACATTGAGCAGCTCCATGCACTTCTCCACCTTGTCGGTATAGGACATGACCACGAAGTACATGCCGCGGTTGTCCACCAGTCCCTCGTCCAGCAGCCCGTACATGGGCTGGGCGGGCAGCGCGTAGACGTGCCGCACGCCGCTGTATATCACATTGCCCTCGTCGTCCTCGCCCGCGGGCTCCGCGCGCGTCGCCGTCTCCAGATCATACCCCTCCACGTTGAGCGTGCCGTCGGCGATATACTCGTCCAGCGGCAGCGCCAGCTCCTGCACTATGAAGGAGGTGAGCGTCTCCTCGTTCACCAGGTACACGTCGCCCTCCCACGAGGCCAGGCGCGTCATCAGCACCTGCGGGCCGTAGGTATCCCCCTCCTCGCCGTAGTTCATGGTGAATATGGTGAAGGCCTCCATGTCGCCCTCCTCCAGACCCACGAACTCGGGCGCCAGCTCCTCCTGCAGCGCTCTTAGGCCCTCGTCGTTATAGGCGGTGCTGAGCACATACATCTCCAGCCGCTTTTCGCGCGGAGGTCTGTATTCGGTCACGCTGTATGTGAGGTTCCAGCCCGCTATGAATATCACCACCATCAGCAGATACTTCCACGAGCTGTACATCCAGTGATTTTTCAGCTTTTCCCGCGTGATTCTGGTATCGGGCATGAGAGCACATCCTTTCGTGCGGCAAACGGCATTGCGTCGATTCTTGCGCCGCACATATTTTA
>JBJEUC010000441.1:0-2195 GCA_051883635.1 Candidatus Fimadaptatus sp. | reverse complement strand
GCAGCCTTGTGGCAGCCTCCGGCGGCCAAGGAGGATTAGGGGGATTGCGATTTCCGGCTCCGCACTGTGCGCTTACGCGCCCAGTGTTCCGTGCGGCTGCACGGCAGCCGCACTCCAGTCGCGCTGCGCGCGACCTACGCGGGCCCTCCTTGGATTCTCCTTTACCCCTTGAAACGCCGCCGCTCCGCTATGGGGATGGAGGCGGCGGAGCGCTGCGTTCTGGCGCGGCGCTCTGCCGCAGGGGCAAGGGGGCAGGGAGGTAGTCTGCGTTCGGCAGATGACACATAAGGCAGCACAGCTCGGGCAGATTGCCCGGGCTGTGCTGCCTGTGTTCCATGTGGGGCGGCTTTGCGCCCGTGTGATTACACGTAGATGATTATCAGCCCCGTGAGCATACCTATTATGGTCGCGGCGGCGGGCAGCTTGGACTTCCACATCAGTATCGACTCCGGCAGCAGCTCGCCGAACACCACGTACAGCATCGCGCCCGAGGCGAAGCTCAGCGAGACGGCCAGCGCGGTCGGCCCCATCGCCCCGAGCAGGAACCCCAGTATCGCGCCCAGTATCGTGGGGGAGCCGGTGAACGCCGTCGTAAGGACGGCCTTCCACTTCTTCATGTCGCCGGAGATGAGTGGCACGGCCACGGCCATGCCCTCGGGAATGTTGTGCAGGCCAATCACAATGGCCATGGTCAGCCCGCCGCGGTTGGTGAGTATCTCTCCCGCCGAGCGCGCGAAGGACGCGCCTATGACCATGCCCTCGGGAATGTTGTGCAGCGCGATGGCCGCGGCCATGACCAGCCCGGCCAGGAACAGGCCGCTGCGCGGCTGCCGGCCCTCTATGTGCTCGTGCAGGTGGTTGGCGTGCGTGAGCTCCTCGAGCGAGTCGGCGGTGCTGGGGTGGTTCTGGTCGATGTGCGCGACCTCGTGGTCGGTGTGCTTGTCTATCACGGCGTTCAGCAGCGCAATGAGGGCATAGCCCACCAGTACGCCCATGACCACGAGGAACACGTTGGGCCCGGCCGAGTTGGCCTGCAGCGCCTCCGAAAGCAGGTCGAAGCATACGACCGAGGTCATTACGCCGGCCGCAAAGGAGAGCAGCAGGCTGACAGTCTTGCTGGAATCTTTGCGGAACAGGCAGGCGACCAGCCCGCCCACACCCGTCCCGCCCATGCCGGCCAGCGCGGTTATGCCAATGAGGAGCCATAAGGATTCCATGTTTCTCCACCTCGTCAGAATTTTGTCGCAGCGTAGACAATTATATCACAATCGCTCATATGCGCAATCCTCTGGCTCTATAAAATTAGTGAAAACTTACCGGCAGATGCAAAGCCACGCCTGCCGCCCGGCGCAATGCGGGCATACGGAGCCGCAGGGCGGTCTGCGTGAGCCTGAACTGCGCCGGGCCACATACCACGGGCGCGCAAGACCGCCCGACGTGAAGCGCAGCCGGACGGCATGACTGACGCAAGCATCTGCACATAAGTGTGCCATTCTACGTCGAACCTGCCCAACAGGCACGCAAGACCGCCCGCGTGGCGCACGGGCAGCGTGAGGGAAGCGATATTCAGCAGCATAGCGTACCTCTATAGAAAGCGTGTCCTGCCGCATCTGAACGACGTACATACAAAGCCGCCCGGCGTAGCGCCAAAGCGGCAAAACCGGCGCGGACATCGTGACCCAAGCGTGCCATGCGACATCGCACCCCTCCAACAGGCACATAAAGCCGCCCGCATAACGCGCGGGCGGCTTACGGATTCCGGAACACTGGCTTATTTGGGCTGGCAGTCGGCGCAGAAGTATATGTTGCCGCCCATGAATGCCTCGCGCAGTATGGGCCCGCCGCAGCGCGGGCAGATGGCGGCTGAGCGGTTGAGCAGCGTGCGATAGCCGCCGGGAGCGCCGTGCAGGTCGTCCCATGTGTCGCGGCCGCCGGCCTCAGTCATGGCGCGCAGTACGCCGCGCAGCGCGTCGTACAGCCGACGCAGTTCGGCCTCGTCCAGCGAGTCCAACCGGCGGCGCGGGTTGAGGGCCGCGTGCCAGCAGATGTCCTGCAGCACGCCGTTGCCCACGCCGGGCAGGCGCTGCTCGGTGGCCAGCAGCGCCTTGACCGAGCGGCTGGGCGGCGTGGCCTGAGCCAGCGCGGCGAAGCGCTCGTAGGTGAACTCCTCGCTCAGGGGATCGGGCCCCTCGCAG
>JBJEUC010000440.1:0-2204 GCA_051883635.1 Candidatus Fimadaptatus sp. | reverse complement strand
GAGGCGACGACTATGCCGAATATCGCCCCCAGCACCACGGCGTAGTGCTTTTCAAGCAGCACGCCCATGGCGCGCGCCATAAGCGCCACCGTGCCGGCCAGCCCCGCCAGCAGCGGCAGCACCACGCCCATGTCCAGCGCGCCAATGCCCGCCGTCATGGGCTGATACAGGCCCAGGAATATGAATATCGACGACGGGCTCATGCCGGGCACGACTATGCCCAGGCCCCACAGCACGCCGCACACCAGCCACCACGCGATGGACGGCTCCACGCCCGCGCCCGACGCGCCGCCCTCCATGCTGTTCATGAAGTACATCCACAGCGCCATGGCCGCCGCCGCTATCGCCATGGCAGCCCAGGAGGCGGGAGTGCGGCCGCGCAGACCGGCCTCGCGCCACAGCGCGGGCAGTGTGCCCACCACCAGGCCCGAAAACAGCCACACCGCCGGGACGGGCGATTCGCGGAACAGCCAGTCCACCACGCGCGCCAGGCCCAGTATGCCCAGCAGAAAGCCTATCAGTATAGGCAGGAAGTACCACGCCTTGCTCCTGAACTCGCGCACCGGGTGCGCCAGGAACTCCATCAGAGGCCGGTATATGCCGAACACCACGCTCAGCACGCCGCCGCTTATGCCCGGCAGTATCGCGCCCACGCCCACTACCGCGCCCTTTATGATGCGCAGCAAAAACTGCAATCCGTCAAACCGGCGCTCGCCACCACTCTTGTCTTCCCCGCTCATGCTCTCACCCCATTTATGCTCATGTTCACTGCGCCAGCTTGTCTATCAGCCGGCACAGCTCCTCCTCGGACGAAACGGTATAGTCCGGCGTCTCCGCCCCGGTCGCGGGCGCATAGTCATAGCGCGGCGACCAGTCGATGAGTATGCCCCGCACGCCGAACGCATGCGCGCCCGCAATGTCGCGCCTTATGTTGTTGCCCACCATCACGGTGCGGGGCTTGTCGCCCTCGCCCAGCCCCAGCAGCTCATACGCGCGCTCAAACATGCGCACATCGGGCTTGCACACGCCCATATCGCCCGAGTACACGCGCGCGTCCAGCAGGCCGTATATGCCCGTCTGCCTGTGCACGCGCTCAAACGATATGCGCGTGCCGTCGGCCACCAGCGCCACGGTATGCCCGCAGGCGCGCATATGCTCCAGCGCCTCCCGCGCCCCCGGTATCAGCCGCGCCGTGAGCACGTCGCCGTTGGCATCGAAGGTCTGCGAGCCCTCGTCTATCAGGGTATCGCCGCTGTCGATGAGTATTATCAGCTTCTTCACGCGCTTTCCTCACTTCCAGCCGCCAAAGCAGCGCTCGGTGAACTCGGCCACCGCGCCGCTGAACGCGGCCAGCATGGGCTCGGCATAGCTCTCGCCCTCCAGCGCCTTTTTGATGAGGCCGCCCTCTATGGCGCACAGCTCGTCGTGCTGCGGGAAGTACTCGCTCACGAGGAACATGGCGTGCTTGCCGATGCGGTAGCTGCCCTCCACGCGTATCTGCTCGCCGCGGTACTGCGCCACCGCCACCGAGCGCGCCCTGCGCACCGATTCCAGCACGTCCTCGCGCGTGAGCGCGGGGCTGAGCACTATGGTGGACTGCTCAAGCGCGGTGCGGTCCTGCCAGTCGGTGGTATTGGTGCTGTTATGGCTGTCCGAGGAGCCCACTACCGGGAAGTCCATGCCCCGGGCGCGGGCCTCGTAGTATATCATCAGCTGCATGTTGTTTTCCTGCACGCTCTGGCCGCCCAGCAGCTCGAACGCGTCGAAGGGCTGCGTGCGGAACAGCTCCCAGGTGACGCAGTCGCGCACATGGTAGGCGTTCTCTATCCAGTGCGGGTGCGGGTAGATGGCCAGGCCTCCCACCTGACGCACCCTGTCGCACAGCACCTTATAGGAAGCAAACTCGGTCGCGTCCACGCCCTCGGGCAGCTCGCCCTGAGCAGCGCGGCGCTCCTCGGTCAGGCGCAGGTACTCGTCTGTATGGTCGCGGTTGGCCCAGTCATTGACCGACTCCGTGCCGCCGAAGTTGACCAGATGGATGTGGTTTATATCGGTATGCACCTCCTCGCCCTGCATGACCAGCATGCCCTCGGGCAGCTCCGCAAAGCGGCGGCACACCTCCTCGGAGGGGTACATGCGGCCGTGGTCGGTGAGCGCGAAGAAGTCATAGCCGTACCGGCGGTAGTTGGCCGCGACCACGCAGG
>JBJEUC010000439.1:0-2205 GCA_051883635.1 Candidatus Fimadaptatus sp. | reverse complement strand
ACCCCCCAGCGGAGCGGCGGCGTTTCAAGGGGTAATAGGAGAATCCAAGGAGGATTTAGGGGGAAATCGCAATCCCCCTAATCCTCCTTGGCCGCCGGAGGCAGCCACAAGGCTGCTGCCGCAGCCAACAGCGGCGCAAGGATGCCGCCGCAAAACATGCAAGACAACGGAATAACGCAGAGCAACACAAAAACCCTTTGCAACAAGGCAGAAGCGCCGCGAATAACGCAGCGCTTCTCCATCACCCTCAGAACCTGCCGCTTTCCAGCGACTCAGTAACACACCTGACCGCCGCTTCCACACTGCCGGGCAGGAAGGGGCTGTGCAGATTCGCTACCTTGAGCAGCTCCATGTACCCCCTGGAGCCACCCGCGCGGCACAGACGCAGATAATCCTGCCAGGCCGCGGCGCGGTCCTGCTTCATGCGCCCGTATAGCTCGAATACGCAGGTCTGCGCCAGCGCGTAGTCTATGTAGTAGAACGGGTAGAGGAATATGTGCTGCTTCTGCATCCAGAACCCGCCGCCCTCCAGGAAGGCGTTGCCGTCGTAGTCGCGCCAGGGCATGTACTGCTTCTCCAGCTCGCGCCATACGCGGCGGCGCCCGGCGGCGTCCAGATCCTCGGCGTATATGTGATGCTGGAACTCGTCCACGCAGCACATGTACGGTATGACCTCCAGCGCCAGCATCAGGTGCGAACGCCGGTACTTGTCGGCGTTCTCGCCGAAGAACAGCTCCATCCAGGGATAGGTGAAGAACTCCATGGCCATGGAGTGTATCTCGTTTATCTCGCTGGTAGAGTAGTGGTAGCTCATCAGCGGCTGGCAGCGCATGGCGGTGTAGCACTCAAAGGCGTGCCCGGCCTCGTGCGTGAGCACGTCCACGTCCGCGCTGGTGCCGTTGAAGTTGGAGAATATGAACGGCGCATCATAGCCCGGCAGCGAGGTGCAGTAGCCGCCCATGTGCTTGCCCGGGCGCGTTTCCAGGTCGAACAGCTCGTGCTCGGCCATGAAGTCGAAGTACTCGCCGGTCTCGGGCGAAAGCTCGCGGTACATCTTGAGCGCCTTGCCCACCAGCGTGCGCATGTCGCCCTGCGGCACGGCGTTGCCCTCGGGGTAGACCAGCGATTCGTCGTAGTAGCGCAGCTTGTCCACGCCCAGCCGCTGCGCCTGCTCCTCAAACAGGCGCGCGCATACGGGCACTATCACCTGCTTGACCTGCTCGCGGAAGGCGCGCACGTCGTCGGGGCCGTAGTCCAGCCGGTTGTGCGAGAGGTAGGCCATCTCAGTATAGCTCGCAAAGCCCGCGCGGCGCGCCATCTCCTTGCGCAGCGCGGTGAGCTTGTCGAACTGGGCATCCAGCTGCGGCGAGGCCTTCTCGTACAGCTCGGCCCACTTGAGGAAGGCGCGGCGGCGCTCGTCGCGGTCGGTGGACTGCATGTGGCGCTGCAGACCGTAGAAGTTGCATATCTCGCCGTCAAACTCGCACGAGCAGCCAGCGGCGGTCTTGTTGAACTCGACGCATTCCAGATCCTGCTGTATCGTCAGCTCTATGTTCTCCTCGCACTGTATGCGCTCGCTGGCCGCCATGACGCGCAGGAACTGCGCGCCGAACTCGGCCTCGAAGTCCGCCCGGAAGGGGCTGCCCAGCAGCGCGCGCGCCGCCCGCTTGGTGAGGCCGGTCATCTTGGCGTATTCGCCGTTTATGTAGTTGACCTCGCCCTCGTAGAACTCGTCGGTGGTGTCCAGCGTGTTGCGTATGGACGCCAGCGAGGCCATGGTCTCCAGCTCGCGGCCCGTCTGCTCGTAGGCCAGATAGGCCGCGCGCGCCTGGGCGTAGTCGGTCGCCTGCTCGAGCTGCTGGACCTGTTCGCTCACCCGCGCGCGTATCGCGTCCATGTCGGGCCGCACGTACTGTATGTCGCTGAATTTCTGCATGAGTCATGTCCCCCATTCCCGCCGCAGAGCGGCTATATATGTTTATTATAGCATATCGCGCGCGTATATACAACGCCGCACCGACACAGCCCTTGCGGCGGAGTCGGAGCGGGTAAAAATGCCTCAACGGCGGGGCGCGGCGCTCTGCCGTTGGGGCATGGGGTTTTGTGCTGCGTTGTGTTCTTGCGGTGATTTGCGGGCTTTGGGGCGCGTCCTTGCGCCGCATTTGGCTGCGGCAGCAGCCTTGTGGCAGCCTCCGGCGGCCAAGG
>JBJEUC010000438.1:0-2207 GCA_051883635.1 Candidatus Fimadaptatus sp. | reverse complement strand
TAGCGCGCGCGCTGCTGATAAAGGCCTCGATACTGATATTCGACGACTCCACCTCGGCCGTGGACATGGAGACCGAATACGAGATACAGCAGGCGCTCCGTCGGCTGCCCGGCAAGCGCACCACCTTCATAATAGCGCACCGCATATCCTCGGTGAAGAACGCCGACCAGATACTGGTGCTGGAGGACGGCCGCATAGCCGAGCGCGGCACGCACGCCGAGCTGGTAAAGCAGCGCGGCATCTACTACGGCATGGTGCGCGACCAGTACAAGGACTTCGAGAAGCTTGCCGCGGGAGGTGAGACTGCAAATGGCTAAGATGCTCAGGCAGATAGACGACGAGGCCCTGGAAAGACCGTTTAACAAAGCGCAGTTCATACGCCTGCTCAGGTACATGGGCCCCTACAAAAAGCAGGTGGGCCTGGCGCTGGTGCTGATGACGATAGCGACGCTGTCGTCGCTGGGCTCCACGCTGCTGCTCAGCCGCGCAGTCGACGCGCTGGACGGCGGCACGATAGAGTCGCTGGGCTACTACGTGGGCGGCATGGTGGTGCTGGCGGCGCTGGGCGCGCTGTGCACGCGCCACAGGATACGCCTGATGGATACCGCCGGGCGCAAGGCGCTGGCCACGCTGCGCGAGGACCTGTTCAACCACATACAGGGCCTGTCGTTCTCCTTCTTCGATTCGCGCTCGCCGGGCAAGATACTGGTGCGCGTGATAAACGACGTCAACTCGCTCAACGACCTGTTCACCAACGGCATCGTGAACGTGCTGATAGACTGCTTCACGCTGGTGCTGCTGCTGGTCATAATGCTGTGCGTCAACTGGCAGCTGACGCTGCTGGCGCTGTGCATACTGCCGGTGCTGTTCCTGATAATATTCAAGATAAAGCGCGAGATGCGCAAGCGCTGGCAGATAACCCGCCTCAAGACCTCCAACATGCACGGCTATCTGCATGAATCGCTCAGCGGCATGCGCGTGACCGAGGCGTTCGTGCGCGAGGAGGAGAACCTGGACACCTTCTCCAACGTGAACGACGACATACGCTCCTCCTGGATGCGGGCCATACAGATAAACAACGCCTTCTGGCCGGTGCTGGACATAACCGGCACCATAGGCACGATACTGGTCTACTACGTGGGCATAAGCCTGATGGGCAACGCCGCCGCGCCGCTGGCGCTGGCCGATCTGCTGCTGATAATCTGGTATCTGGGGCGCTTTTGGGAGCCGCTCAACACGCTGTCCAACTTCTACAACAACATACTGTCGGCCACGGCGTCAATGGAGCGCATATTCGAGATAATGGACACGCCCGCCGACGTGCAGGACAAGCCGGGCGCTTACGACCTGCCGCCCATCAAGGGCAGGGTCGAGTTCGACCACGTGAGCTTCTACTACGACCCGGAAAAGCCGGTGCTCAACGACGTGACCTTCACCGCCGAGCCGGGCCAGACCATAGCGCTGGTGGGCGCGACCGGCGCGGGCAAGTCCACGATAGTCAACCTGATAAGCCGCTTCTATGACGTGTGCGGCGGCTCGCTCAGGATAGACGGCCACGACATACGCGACGTGAAGATAGACTCGCTGCGCCGGCAGATGTCGGTCATGATGCAGGAGAGCTTCATATTCTCCGGCACCATAATGGACAACATCCGCTACGGCCGGCTGGACGCCACCGACGAGGAGGTCATAGAGGCCGCCAAGGCCGTGCACGCCCACGACTTCATAATGCAGATGCAAAAGGGCTATCAGACCGAGGTCAACGAGCGCGGCTCGTCGCTGTCCACGGGCCAGCGCCAGCTGATATCCTTCGCGCGCGCGCTGCTCAACGACCCCAAGATACTGATACTGGACGAGGCGACCTCCTCGATAGACACCCACATAGAGCTGCTCATTCAGGACGCGCTGGAGGTGCTGCTGCGCGGCCGCACCAGCTTCGTAATAGCGCACCGACTGTCCACGATACGCAATGCGGACTGCATAATGGTGATGCGCGACGGCAGGATAGCCGAGCGCGGCAACCACGACGAGCTGATAAAGATAAAGGACGGCCAGTACAAGGAGCTGTGCGACGCGCAGTACCGCTTCCTGATGGAAGACGCTGTGTAAACAGTAAACAGGGCGGCGGGGGAGGTTCCCCCGCCGCTTTGCTTTAGTGTCTTTAGACAGTTGAGCGAAGCGAAACAGGTAACCACCCGCTATGCGGG
>JBJEUC010000437.1:0-9079 GCA_051883635.1 Candidatus Fimadaptatus sp. | reverse complement strand
ACCCCCGCCAGCACATAGCTCATATCCCCAATGACCTCCTGCAGCGCCCGCGCAGTTGCAGGCTCATAGCTCTCGCCCAACAGCTCGTTGTTGGATATCACGCGCAGCGATAGCATCGGCACGCCCATCCGCGCGCAGACCTGCGCCGCGGCGCAGGTCTCCATCTCCTCGCAGGAGGTGCCCAGCACCGAGTGCAGACGCGCTATCATGTCGACCTCGCAGTTCCATACGTCGCCCGAGCCCACCGTGCCCATGACCGCGCGCGGACGCCCCGGGGCGTTGTAGCCGCGCCGGGCAAGCGCCTGCCGCGCCAATTCCATCAGCGCCGCGTCGCTGGCGAACTCGACCGCATCGCCGGCGGAACCCTCTATGTCCAAAGGCTGCCAGCTGAGCGCGTCCACGCCGTGCGGCGCGGACGGACTGCGGTACGCGCCCAAACGCACTATGCGCGCGCCGATCACCACGTCGCCGGTGTGCAGCGCCGCGTCGTGCGCGCCTGCCGTGCCCTGCGATATGACTGCGCCGGGCCTGAGGCGCGCGCAGGCCAGCGCCGTGGCGGCGGCGGCGTTGGCCACGCCCACGCCGGTGTTCAGCAGCGCCGTACCGCCGCATATCAGCGCGGTCCATCCGCCCAGATCGACTTCGCGGCCCGGCCCCAGGCGCTTTTTCAGCGCGTCCAGCTCCGACGCGACCGCGCCCTCTATCAGCAGCTTTACCTCATCCATATGCGTACTCCTCTTGCCATGCGGCCCGCGCGGGCCGCGCTGTTTTGGGCATTATACGCCGCGCACGCCGACCTGTCAAGGCCGCGCCCGCCCGGCGAATATGAAAGCGGCGGGGGAAGCGCGTTCCTCCGCCGCCAATGTGAACCGGTATCCGGCCGTCAGTTCATCTGCACCTCGAGCTCCTCGCCCTCATAGCTGTAACGTATGCGGCCGGAGGTCTCGGGAGTGCCGATGCACTCGTACACGCCGAGCACGCCGTCCTCATCAAGGTCGATGCGGTACATCCAGTACGCATCCTCGGCCGCCTGCGCCTTCCACAGCACCTCGCCGCTCATCGATATGGCCACCGGGTCGGGGCCGTAATAACCGCCGATGTATATCGTGCCGTCCTCGCCCACCGTGTAGACCGGGCCGCCGTACAGGCCGGTATCGTCGCCGGAGACGGTCCAGAGCTCCTCGCCGGTGAAGCCGTCCACGAGGGTCAGCCCGCCGTCGGCCAGGAACAGCGCCACGCACGGTTGCTCGGCCGTGCCCGCGACAAAGGCGTCGGTCATGTCCAGCTCGGTGGCGAACTGGGATGTCAGCTCGCGCGTCCACAGCAGCGCGCCGCTCTCGTCGTAGCACTCTATCGCCAGCTGCTCGCCGTCGTTAGGGTAGCTGCGTGCGGTCTCCAGGCGCAGGCCGTTCACCACCGGCGATTCCTCGACCGGGGTCAGGTAGTCGGCCAGTATGTACCCGCCCGTGCCCTCGTACAGGCAGTACACGAAGTCGCCCGCCTCCAGGCACGAGGTGACTATCGCGCCCGCAGGTACCCGGGCGAGCCGCTCCGAGGACGTGTCCGCGTCTATGCGCAGCGACACCCACTCGTCGCAGTTGACTACCTGCATGTTGTCGGCCAGCGCCGCCTGCGCGCTGAACAGGAGCAGCGCGGCAAGCAGCGCGAATATCAGCTTTTTCATAAGAATCTCCTCCCCCAATAAGAACTGTATGCAGCTCAAGTATAGCATCCGTGCAGATGCTTGTCAAATGCGCAAAAGCCAGCCGGAGCGGAACTCCGGCTGGAAAGGCATTCCCGGGACGCGCCGCAGCGGCATTCTCCCTCCCGCCGCAGGGCGTCTCCCGGGAAGCAGGTCGGTTTGGGCGCGAACGGGCTCAGGTCTCGCTGCCTTCGTCCTCGCTGTCGGAGTCGGAGGCTTCCGCTATGGCCTTTTCCTCGGCCGAATTTTCGGGGACTTCCGGCTCATATGAGCCATCGGTTCCCTCGCCGGTCTGAATGCTGTAAGCAAGTATAGTCATGTCCTGAGTCGCGTCGATGGGCGCAAGCGAGGCGAGCACCTGCCGGGCAGTATATTCTGCGTCCTCTCCGGCCGCGAACTCGAATACCATATAGCCGTCGCCTGCGGCGTTGGGCGCGCAGTAGCCGTGCGTGCCGGCGGTCGTGTCGTCATATGCCACATAGGCCACGCTGCCCAGCAGCACTATGTGCGCGTCGGTGTAGTCCTCTATGCCCGATATGAGGGTCAGCAGCTCATCTAGGCTCGCGACGTTGGCGGCCACGCGGCGAACGCTCAGGGCCTGCGCGCCGCTTTCGTCGGTCAAAAGGGCGATAAGTCCTTCGTAGGTGGGCGTCCCGTCCTGTTCGGCGACGGTCCAGGCATCGGGCACATTGAGCGCGAAGTTGTCGTCCTCAAAGTTCAGCGCGGCGCTGACTTCGAGGGATTCCTCCGGGGTCCGGTCGAATATGGATATGCCCGCAGGCGTGGTGGCGCAGGGCTCGAGCGAGGTCAGGGCATCTGCGTAATCGGATACGGGCGCGGGGGACGAGTCAGAGGCGTCGGCCAGCGCAAACATGGGCATGGCAAACATGAGGGACGCGGTAATCAGAGCAACGGTCTTTTTCACAACAGAGCACATCCTTTCGTTTTGTATGTTATTCGCCGCCGCACATGCGGCTGGCGTGTCTGTATTATACAGCAGCGGGAGACGGAATGAGTGTCGAACAATGAGAAAAACGGGTGATATTCGATGACCGGCCTGGGACAAAACTGTGCCGCGCCCCCGGCGTTGCCCGGGACGCGGTCGTAGCGCGCCCCGGGCGAATAAAAGACGCAGTATAAACCAATATTGTGCTTGCAGGCTTTACGCGCGCATGATAAAATCAGAAAAGAATGATAAGCGCCAACGTGTGCGTGTGCTTATAACGTGGAACGCATGGAGGACATGAGATGTTCGAATTTTTGAAGAAGCTGCTGGCGGGCTCGAACGAGGGCGAGATAAAGAAGCTCATGAAGACCGTTGAGCAGATCAACGCGCTGGAGCCGCAGATAAAGGCGCTCAGCGATGATCAGCTCCGGGCCAAGACCGGGGAGTTCCGCTCGCAGCTGGCTTCGGGCAGCACGCTGGACGATCTGCTGCCCGAGGCGTTCGCCGTGGTGCGCGAGGCCACGAGCCGCGTGTTGGGCAAGCGCCATTTCGACGTGCAGCTGATAGGCGGCATAGTGCTGCATCAGGGCCGCATAGCCGAGATGAAGACCGGCGAGGGCAAGACCCAGACCGCCGTGCTGCCGGCCTACCTCAACGCCCTCACCGGCAGGGGCGTGCATATCGTGACGGTAAACGACTACCTGGCCAAGTATCAGGGCGAGTGGATGGGCAAGGTGTTCAATTACCTGGGCATGACCGTGGGGCTGATACTGCACGACATGCCCAACGATCAACGCAAGAAGTCCTACGCCGCCGACGTGACCTACGGCACCAACAACGAGTTCGGCTTCGACTACCTGCGCGACAACATGGTCATATACTCCAGCCAGCGCGTGCAGCGCGAGCTGAACTTCGCCATAGTCGACGAGGTCGACTCGATACTGATAGACGAGGCGCGCACGCCGCTCATCATATCCGGCCGCGGCGACAAGCCCACCGAGATGTACGCCATTGCCGACCGCTTCGTAAAGGGCCTCAGGGACGAGGTGGACTACACCCGCGACGAGAAGCTCAAGGCCGTCAACTTCACCGAGGAGGGCGCGCACAAGGCGGAAAAGCACTTCAATGTCGAAAACCTCTCCGACATAGCCAATACCGAGCTCAACCACTACCTAATACAGGCGCTCAAGGCCAATACCATGATGAAGCGCGACGTGGACTACGTGGTGCGCGACGGCGAGGTCATAATAGTCGACGAGTTCACCGGCCGCCTCATGACCGGCCGCCGCTATTCAGACGGCCTGCATCAGGCCATAGAGGCCAAGGAGGGCGTGAAGGTCGCGCGCGAGAACCGCACGCTGGCCACCATCACCTTCCAGAACTACTTCCGCATGTACAAAAAGCTCTCGGGCATGACCGGTACGGCCAAGACCGAGGAGGAGGAGTTCCGGGGCATATACCAGCTGGACGTGGTGCAGATACCCACCAACCGCCCGATGATACGTCAGGACAAGAACGACCTGCTCTTCAAGTCGGTGGCGGGCAAGTACAAGACGCTGTGCGACGAGATAGTGCGCATACACAAGACCGGCCAGCCCATACTGGTGGGCACCGTGTCGGTGGAAAAGTCGGAGCTGATATCCAGGATGCTGGGCCAGCGCGGCGTGCCGCACGTAGTGCTCAACGCCAAGTACCACGAGCGCGAGGCCGAGATAGTGGCCCAGGCCGGCAAGGAGGGCGCGGTAACGATAGCCACCAACATGGCCGGCCGAGGCACCGATATACTGCTGGGCGGCAACCCCGAGTTCCTGGCGCGCAGCGAGATGCGCCGCATGCAGTACACCGACGACGTGATAGAGGAGGCCGCGGGCGGCAACGAGAACGTGTCCGAGGAGATAAAGGCCGCGCGCGAGGTGTGGAACGAGCTGCTGGGCAAGTACAAGCGCGATACCGACGCCGCGCACGACCGCGTGGTCAAGCTGGGCGGCCTTATGATAATGGGCACCGAGCGTCATGAGTCCCGCCGCATAGACAACCAGCTGCGCGGCCGCGCCGGCCGCCAGGGCGACCCGGGCTGCTCGCAGTTCTTCGTGTCCTTTGAGGACGACCTGCTGCGCCTGTTCGGCTCCGACCGCATCAAGCCCATGGTCGACCGCCTGATAACCGACGAGGGCACGGCCCTGGAGCACAGCGCGCTCTCCAAGCAGATAGAGAACGCCCAAAAGCGCGTAGAGGGCCGCAACTACGACACCCGCAAGCACGTGCTGCAATACGACGACGTGATGAACACGCAGCGCAACGTGATATACAGCCAGCGCCGCGCGGTGCTGGACGGGGTCGATATACGCGACAACATAATGCAGATGATAGACACCGTGGTGCGCGATTCCTGCACGCTGCAGATAGCCGACAAGGCCGACCCGATGGATTGGGACATCAAGGGCCTGGGCGAGTACCTGGAACGCGTATGCCTGAAGCCCGGCCAGGTGCAGCAGGCCTTTGACGACCTGACCGAGACCACGCGCGACGCCATGATAGAGGCGCTGACCAAACTGGCGCACGATTTCTACGCCGAGCGCGAGGAGTACGTGAAGGAAGCCGGCGCCGACATGCGCGAGATAGAGCGCGTGGTGCTGCTGGGCGCGGTCGACAACCGCTGGATGGACCACATAGACGCGATGGACCGCCTGCGCGAGGGCATCGGCCTGCGCGCCTACGGCCACCGCGACCCGGTGGTGGAGTACAAGACCGAGGGCTATCAGATGTTCGAAGAGATGATACATCTGATACAGGAGGACACGCTGCGCCGTCTCTACTTCTTCGAGCTGCAGCGCGCGCCCGAGCGCAAGCAGGTCGCTCAGCCCGTGACCACCAACGTGGACGCCGCCGCCTCCGCGGCCAGGCGCCCCGTGCGCGCGGCAAAGAAGGTGGGCCGCAACGACCCCTGCCCCTGCGGCAGCGGCAAGAAGTACAAGTACTGCTGCGGCAAGGACGAGCAGTAGACCGCTCATTCAACATAGGTATGTTTGAGACAATATATTTTTGAAGGGGATGATAATGTGATAGAGTTCGAGCAGCATCGCACCGACCTTGTTCAGATCCGCAAACTTATCGCAGAGGCAGGTGAGTCACTTTGACGTCGCTAAACTGAAGCGCGACGCCGAAGAACTCGAGGCCGAAATGGGCGCGCCCGGATTCTGGGATGATCTGGAGCACGCCAACTCCGTAAGCAAGCACATGAAGTCGATAGAGGGCAAGCTCTCTCACTTCAAGCACCTGGGCGACAGCGCCGACGAGGTCGAGGCCATGATAGAGCTGGGCGACGCCGAGGACGACGCAGAGCTGGAGCACGAATGCGCCGAGGAGATAGCGCGCATATACGAGGAGCTGGAGGAGATACGCCTGACCACGCTCCTCAACGGCGAGTACGACATGAACGACGCGCTGCTGAGCCTGCACGCGGGTGCGGGCGGAACCGAGGCCCAGGACTGGACGCAGATGCTCTACCGCATGTACACCTACTACTGCCAGAAGCACGGCTTCGAGCTGAAGGAGATGGACATGCTGGAGGGCGACGAGGCCGGCATCAAGTCGGTCACGTTCCAGGTATCGGGCGAATACGCCTACGGCTTCCTCAAGTGCGAGCGCGGCGTGCACCGGCTGGTGCGCATATCGCCGTTTGACGCCAACGCGCGGCGGCACACCTCGTTTGCGTCGCTGGACGTGGCGCCCATAATCGACGAGGACACCAGCAGCCTGTTCAGCATGGAGGACGTGCGCGTGGACACCTACCGCGCCAGCGGCAAGGGCGGCCAGCACGTCAACCGTACCGACTCGGCCGTGCGTATGACGCACATACCTACCGGCATAGTGGTGCAGTGCCAGAACGAGCGCAGCCAGATACAGAACCGCGAGACCTGCATACGCATGCTGACCGCAAAGCTGGCCGAAAAGCGCGAGCAGGAGCGGCAGGAGCTGCTCTCCGACGTGAAGGGCGAACTGAAGAAGATAGAGTGGGGCAGCCAGATACGCTCCTACGTGTTCCAGCCCTACACGATGGTAAAGGATCATCGCACCGATTACGAGGTCGGCAATATCCAGAGCGTGATGGACGGCGGCCTGGACGGCTTCATTACCGCCTACCTGCAGAAGGCGGCGGCCAAGAAGCCCGAGGACTGATGCGCACGCTGATTGACGCCGCGTGGGAGAGCGCGAGGGGGCATGAGGCCCTCTCGCGCTTAAATACGTGCGCGGCGGGGACGGCGGCGGGGCCGACGCGCCCGCCGCATGGACGCTGCCGGAGCGCCCGCGCCGGGCGGAGCGCGGCCGGCGGCGAGGCAGGGAGGCAGCTATGAGGGCGAGAACACTGGGCGCATTGGGCGCGCTGCTTTTGCAGATAGCGCTGCTTATGGCGGTGCTGTTCATGGCGGCGTTTGACCGGGGCTGGTACCTTGACGAGTACGCGCGCCTGGGCGTGTACGAAAGCTGCGGCGCGGACGGGGAGACGCTTGAGCGCGCCACCGACATAGTGATAGGCTACCTGCGCGGCACGGCGGAGGACATGAGCGGCGCGGGCGTGATAGACGGCCAGACGCGGGAGATATTCGGCGCGGACGAGCGCGCGCACATGGTCGACGTAAGGGAGCTGTTCCGGCTGGCGGCGCTTACGCTGCTGGCAAGCGGCGCGGGGGCGGCGGTATGCCTTGTGCTGGCGGGCAGGCGCAGGCGCGAGACGGCGCAGGGCGCGCTTATGGGCATGGGCGCGTTCATCGCGGCGCTGGGGGCACTGGCTCTCTGGTGCGCGGTCGACTTTGGCGCGGCGTTTACGGCCTTTCACCGCCTGCTGTTCTCAAACGGCCTGTGGCTGATGGATCCGGATACCCAGTTCATGATACGCATGTTCCCGCAGCGGTTCTTTGTCGATATGGCGTCGCGCATAGCGGTGCTGGCGGGCGTGGGCATGCTGGCGGAAGTGTTCGTTATTTGCGCAGCCGGATTCGGCAGGAGGAGTAATTGATTATGGGATACGCTGAAGTGGCGGCCGCCCGTGCGGAGGAGCTGATACGGCGCGGACACGCGCGCATACTGGCGATAGAATCGTCCTGCGACGAGACCAGCGCCGCCGTGGTGGAGGACGGGCGCATCATGCTCTCGAACCCCATCGCGTCGCAGATAAAGCTGCACGAGATATACGGGGGCGTGGTGCCCGAGATAGCCTCGCGCATGCACGTTGAGGCCGTGGACGCGATGGTGGACCAGGCGCTGGAGCAGGCCGGCTGCACGCTGGACGCGATAGACGCGGTGGCGGTGACGCAGGGCCCGGGCCTGGTGGGCGCGCTGCTCACTGGCGTGGCCGCCGCCAAGGCGCTGGCCATGGGGCGCGAGCTGCCGCTGGTGGCCGTGAACCACATAGAGGGCCACGTGAGCGCCAACTACATCGCGCATCCGGAGCTGGAGCCGCCCTTTCTGTGCCTGGTGGTCTCGGGCGGGCACACGCATCTGGTGGTGGTGCGCGATTACGGAGTGTACGAGCTGATAGGCCAGACGGTGGACGACGCGGCGGGCGAGGCCTTTGACAAGGTGGCGCGCATACTGGGCCTGCCCTATCCCGGCGGCCCCAAGATGGACGAGGCCGCGCAGGGCGGGCGCGACGACGCCTATACCTTCCCCAGGCCCCTGGTCAAGGGCAGCATGAACTTCTCCTTCTCGGGCATCAAGACCGCGGCCATCAACCTGAGCCACAAGCTCGCGCAGCAGGGCGTGGCCATCGAGCGCGCCGACTTCGCGGCGTCGTACCGGCGCGCCGTGGTGGAGGCGCTGGTGGAGCGCACGCGCGAGGCCGCGCAGCTCACCGGCATGAAGCGCGTGGCCATGGCGGGCGGCGTGTCCGCCAACAGCCTGCTGCGCGCCGAGATGGGCGCCATGTGCGCCCGGGAGGGGCTGGAGGCGTACATGCCCCCGCTCAGGCTGTGTACCGACAACGCGGCCATGATAGGCAGCGCCGCCTTCTACCGCCTGATGCGCGGCGAGCTGGCGGGGCTGGAGCTGAACGCCATGCCCATGCTGGAGCTGGAGATGGCGCGGAGCTGAGCGCACCGTGCCGGAATGTGCATATGGCAAAGCAGGCGCTGCCCGGATGAGGGCGGCGCTTTTTGTGTGGAGAGAGCGGAGGTGCGGGCTTTCGGGAGGGGTAGCGAAGGAAGTGCTTCGCTGATTGTGACATGCTGAAGGATGCGGGGAGGTACAAGGGGATTCCGGTCCGATTGAGCTTTCACTGGGGCGATGGCAGTTGGCGGCGCTGCCCGGGGAGCGGGCGGCGCTTTTTTGCGTGGAGAAGCGGAGGTGCTGGCTTTCGGGAGGGGTGGCGAAGGAAGTACTTCGCTGATTGTGACATGCTGAAGGATGCGGGGAGGTACAAGGGGATTCCGGTC
>JBJEUC010000436.1:0-2214 GCA_051883635.1 Candidatus Fimadaptatus sp. | reverse complement strand
AATTCCGCCTTAGCCTGATAAGTGATGTCAAATCGCAGCAGCGCCACGCATATTACGAGGAATATGGCGCTGAGTATGGAATGCAGGAACTTGTCGGGCGCGACGAGCGCGGTGAGAAGGCCCCATATTCCGCAAATGAGGGTGCCTATTACCAGGGGATGAGGGGTGCCGGCGGATTTGCCCTCGGTGTTGCCCATGAGCAGATCGACGCCGCTGAGTATCTGCGGCTCAGCCGTCTTGTAGTGCTGGCCGTTTACCACGGTCAGGCACATGCACAGCATTGCCAGCAGCAGCAATGCTATTATGAGAAATCTTTTCCAGTCCGATGTAGCCGCACGGACCGTGCTTGCGGGCCTTGATGCTACCGTCATGACATATCAACTCCTATACATCATCGGTACGCCGCGCAGCCCCAGGCTGAGCGGCCGCGGATGAACTCGACTGTGCGTTATGCGAATGATATGGGTGCGCCGGGCGAAGAATACTCCGCCCGGCACGATATTGCGCAGCGGTCAGGCCGCGCGATAATGCTTATCAGCGCGCCAGATAGCGGTCGAGCGCATCCTGCTTGATCTGGATGGCGTCCTCGATGCCCTGAGCCTTGATCTGCTCTACGAAGCTGTCGTAGTTCTCAAGCGGCTCCTGGCCGGTGATGAACTTGAAGGTCATCTCTTCGCGGTAGGTGTTGATGTCGGTCATGATGCGGTTGAGCTCCTCGGTCTCCTCGGCGGTCTCAGCGATCATGGGCATGAACCAGTCGTCGCCATCGGCGCCCCACTCGGCTATGCACTGCCATACCTCGGGCTGGTTCTCGTAGGAGGTCGAGTCACGCAGGTAGCCCCAGTTGTGCAGCTTGAACAGCGGGTAGATGGTCCAGAAATCGGACTCGGTGCCCTTGGAGATGATGCCGGTCTCCTCGTAGATCCAGGTCAGGGTCTCGTCGCCGGAGCCATTGTCTTCCCACTTGAAGCTGACGCCTTCGGGACCGTAGGAGCAGAGGTCGCCGCCAGCCTGGCTGTACCAGTAGTCCTTCCAACGGATAACGGTTTCGGCAATGCCTTCGGCCTCGCAGCGGGTGGTCAGCACGTCATAGTCGGTGCGGACGATGGAGTCGCTCTGACGCAGGTGGGTCACCTGGCCCTCGTAGGACTCGGGCATGCTCACGGCCAGCAGCTTGTACTCGGGGTTCTTGTTGGTGCCGGAGACCTTGGCCTGGCCGATCTCGCCGTAAGCGGAACCGAACGCGCCGTAGGTGCCGTCAGCCATCTTGGCCTGATAGTCGGCGTCGGTGATGGTCGCGAAGTCGGGATCCAGGATGCCGTCGGTGTACCAGCCGTTGAGCAGGGTCAGGAAATCCTTGTAGCCGGGCTCAATGGGGCCGTAAGAGGCGGTGGTGCCGTCCTTGGCAAACCACTCGTAAC
Source organism: Candidatus Fimadaptatus sp. (assembly GCA_051883635.1). Classification (GTDB taxonomy): domain Bacteria; phylum Bacillota; class Clostridia; order Christensenellales; family Aristaeellaceae; genus Fimadaptatus. Next base: position 793 of record JBJEUC010000436.1, on the reverse strand, counting down.
CGGTGTCATAGGAAGCGGCGAAGGCAAAGTTGGTGGCCACGCCGTACCACTTGGTGATGTTCAGGCCCAGATAGGTGCCGAACTGATCCTTGAAGGTGCGCAGCATGGTGTCCCAGTCCTCGATGGTGGCGGGAACTTCCAGACCGGCCTTCTCGAGCAGATCCTGGCGTACCCACAGACCCGACCAGGGGCTGGAGGGCACGTAGTCCAGCATGTGCCACTTGATCATCGCGCCGGAGTCCATGATGGAATCCTTGGCAATGTCCGGATAGGTGTCGCGCAGGTACTTGAGGTTGGGGGCGTAGCCCTGCTCATAGTACTCGCTGTAGTCGAGGTACACTTCGTCCTCAACGGCCTTCTCGACGCCGCCCTTGTATTCGGGGGGGGTGGAGAACATGTGGGGCAGGTCGTCGGAAGCGCAGCGCAGGTTGAAGTTATCGGTCTCGGAACCGACGGGCGGATATACCCAGTCGATCACGATGTTGGTGCGCTTTTCCATCTCCTTGAATACCTCGCAGTCAGCCATGGTATCCATGACGGTGGAAGAGAAGCTGCGCCAGACCTGTATGGTCAGGGGCTCTTCAACGATCGGGAGCTCGGTCAGATCGGAGCCGTAATGCTGCCGATGGATGGTGCCCAGGTCTTCGGCCAGGGCAACGCCGGACAGAGCCATCATGGCCGCCAGCGCCATGCAGAGGAACTTAGCAAAGCGTTTCATAGTACCCCTCCTTAATAGATTGCGTGCTGCGAGGAACCGTCGCGCGTTAAGAAACCACGCGGAAAACAGGGAGCA
>JBJEUC010000435.1:0-2218 GCA_051883635.1 Candidatus Fimadaptatus sp. | reverse complement strand
CATTCATGCCATGCGGGAAGGGATAGCAGTGAAGATGGGAAACCTGTTTTTGCCGGTGCTGCTGATAATCGCCGGCGTGCTCATGCTGGTAAAGACGCTGCTCAATATAGATATACCGGTATTCAAGATACTGCTGGCGGTGGCGCTCATATGGGGCGGCGTGTCCATAATATCCTCGGCGGCGTCGCACAAGTCCGCCGGGTTTGGCAGCCGCATGGAGCTTACCGATACGGCGATGGAGTACACCGTCGTGTTCGATTCGAGCGAGATAGACCTTTCGAGCGAGTACATCTCGCGCGAAACGCTGGAGATAAACTGCGCCTTCGGCAAGGCGGTGGTGATACTGCCCAGCGACCGGAGCGTGCATATCGAGGCGTCGGGCGCGTTCTGCTCGCTGCGCTCGCCGGGCGGGCGCACCATCAGCTTTGGCAACGGCACATACGACTGCGGCACGGGCGAGCCGCTCACGATAAAGGCGGACTGCGCGTTCGGCGAGCTGAGCTTCGTGCTGGCCGACGGGCAGCAATGATTGCGGGAGGCGCGTGAACATGAACGATAAGGAACGGCCTACGCCCAATGAGGGGATACAGGATTCGGGACTCAATTCGGTAAGGAGCGGCGCCAGGCTGTACCGCACCGTGCCCAGGACGCCGGACAGGCCCGATAACAGCAGGATGCGCTACATGGGCGTGGCGACGGAGCCGGGGCGGCTGGGCATGTTCGAGCTGGCCGACGCCACGATCGAGCTGCTGGAGGCGCGCCGGGCGCAGCTGGAGCGCATCGCGGAGCAGCTGCACTACTATATGCAGGAGGCGCTGGAGCCGCGCAAGGACATGGTGCTGGGCCGGCAGTCGCGCGTGAAGGGCGCGTCCAGCCTGCGCCAGAAGATACTGCGCAAGAACATGTACCGCCGCTACGGCAGCGCCGAGGAGCTGCTCAGCAACCTCTCCGACCTGATAGGCGTGCGCGTGGAATGCCGCTTCCTGGACGACGAGGCGGCGCTGTTCGACGTGCTGCGCCGCTTCGTCTCCGCGCGCGATGAGAGCGACCTGAGCTACGCGCCCGCGTACCCGCATATCCGCCTGGACATGCGCGGCACCCAGCCGCAGCGCCAGATGAACGGCCTGCCGATATACCGCATAGACGGCTGGTACACGGACGAGGACGGCCTGACGGCCCGCTTCGAGCTGCAGATAAAGGCCCTGGTGCACGTGTTCTGGGCCGAGGTGGAGCACGAGATAATCTACAAGAACAATGCCTATCTGCTCATGGACTCGTTCATGAAGGAGATGCTCAGCTCCACCTACGACCACCTGCGCCTGGTGGACAGCCAGCTGCACATGATATACGAAAACGTGCAGGTCCAGTCCGAGGGCACCCAGCAGCAGATACGCGAGGGCGCGCTCGAGGTGGTGCTGGCCAAGGGCATAAGCGATATGTTCTTCAAAAAGATGCAGCGCTCGCTGGGCTTTACCATCAACTTCAAGCCCAGCTGCGACGTGCTCAGCCGCTACATACTGCGCCGCGCACGCGAGGGCATGAACGACCTCAACATAGTGACCATGCTGTTCCACCGCGTGGCCTACATAGGCTCTCTGCCGCTGGACTTCGAGTCCCCGCTCAAGCTGGAGCGCAGCTTCAGCAGCGACATACGCTTCTGCGACGTGCTGGGCCGCTACTTCGAGAGCCGCATAAACGTCGATTACAACTGGAACACCTTCTTCCGCATGCTGTTCGTGCTGGAGCCCGGCAACAACATGGACGACATGGAGGCCTTCATACGCATGCTCTATGAGCGCTTCGCCAGCGAGGACATATTCGCGCCGCTGTACGGCATGTGGCCGGTCAAGGAGATACAGGATTACCGCGAAAGGCTGCTGGGCATGCTGGCCGAATCGATGGCGGCGGAGGACGACATATCGATAATATACGAGGATAGCCTGAAGCGGCGCGAGGCGCAGCTGGCCGAGGTCATAGAGCAGGCGCGGCGCAGCATGGGCTCGCAGCCGCTGGAACTGCCCATATGCCTGTAAAGGGGTGAGGCGCATTGCGCAAGGTCCTGAGCGCCCTGATAGCGCTCATATCCCTGTTCCTGATAATGATAGCGGTGGACGCCGCGCGCCTGGGCGCGATTACAATATAAAAATGTGGCGGGGGAGCAAATCCGAGGTGGCGGGGGAGCAAGCTCCCCCGCCACTGCCACCCCTACACAGATTCG
>JBJEUC010000434.1:0-2224 GCA_051883635.1 Candidatus Fimadaptatus sp. | reverse complement strand
CCCTACTCCCTCCTTGGATTCTCGGGTACCCCTTTGTACCGCCGCCGCTCCGCTGGGGGTTGGAGGCGGCGAGACGCGGCGTTCTGGCGCGGCGCGCTGCCGCAGCAGCAAAGGATGGGTGTGCTACTTTGCGTTCTTCCGTTGCCTTGTGGTTTATGCGGCGGCATTCTTGCGCCGCTTTTGCTTGTTGGCGTAGCCTTGTGGCAGCCTCCGGCGGCCAAGGAGGGATAGGGGGATTGCGAGTTCCCCCTACTCCCTCCTTGGATTCTCTGCTCACCCCTTTGTACCGCCGCCGCTCCGCTGGGGGAGGAGGCGGCGGAGCGGCACGCTCTTACGCGGCGCTCTGCCGCAGGGGCAAGGGGGGGAGAGGAGTTTCTCGGTTTTCTGCCGTTGCCTTGCGGCTTTTGCAGCGTCCTTGCACCGCTACTGCCCGAACAAGCGGCCACGGGTTGTATCCTTAGCCGAAAGCAACGCATGAATGCTGTCGTTCATTCCGCAGGGCAACGAGAGAGCACAATGCAACATACTTACCCTTTGCAACAAGGCAGAGCGCCGCGCCAGAACGCTGCGCTCCGCCGCCTCCATCCCCATAGCGGAGCGGCGGCGTTTCAAGGGGTAAAGGAGAATCCAAGGAGGGCCTAGGGGGAAATCGCAATCCCCCTGGCCCTCCTTGGCCGCCGGAGGCTGCCACGCGGCTGCGAACTCAAGCAACAGCGGCGCAAGAACGCACCCCAAAGCCCGCAAATCAACGGAAGAACACAGAGCAACGCAAAGCCCCTTGCCCCTGCGGCGGAGCGCCGCATTAAAATGCATTGCCCTGCCGCCAATCTGTATGCCTCCTCGCAAATCCGCCAAAAAACCAATAAGAAAACCTGCGCTGAATCACCACCATTTCAGCGCATACACAACCCCCACCACTGCCATCGCGACCTGCGCCAGCGCCAGCGCCGGCATGCCGTAGCGGAAGGCGGCGTGGCGCGTCTTGTGATGGAACACGCGCATGCCCGCGTATGCGCCCGGCGCGGAAAAGGGCAGCGCCCATAGCCACAGCGTGCGCTCCTTTATGCGCCAGGCGCCTCGGCGCGCGCGGCGCTTGTCGATGCCCATGGCGAAAAAGGCGCAGGCGTTGAGCAGCAGGCATGCGCCCAGCAGTATGCAGAGCGTCGTTTCCATATAAAGACCATCCTTTCGCGCATGAACGGGCGATAGCACTTGCCAATGCGGCCGCAATGCGCTATAATTTAAACTAATACAGCTCGCGCGGCGCGCCGCGCAAGAGATACGGAGGTAGTGCGATATGAATATGCGTCCGCTGGGCAGGACCGGCATGATGGCAAGCGAGGTCGGACTGGGCTGCGAACACCTGCAGGGCAAGCCCTACGAGGTGGTCAAGGCGGTCATCGACGAGGCGCTCGCGTGCGGCATAAACTATATGGATACGTTCATGTCCGAACCGGAGGTGCGCTCCAACATAGGCCGCGCCCTGGAGGGCCGCCGCGAAAGCGTAATGCTGCAGGGGCACATAGGTGCGGTCTGGCAGGACGGGCAGTACAAGCGCACGCGCGACGTGGCCGAGTGCCGCGCGTTCGTCGAAGACTACCTCACGCGCCTGCGCACCGACTACATCGACGTGGGCATGATACACTACGTCGACAAGCCCGAGGACTGGGAGCTGCTGACCAGCAACGGCCTCATGGACTACGTGCTGGAGCTCCGTGAGCGCGGCGTGATACGCTGCGTGGGCATGTCCTCGCACGACCCGCGCACCTCGCTCATCGCCGTGCGCTCGGGCCTCATAGACGTGCTGATGTTCTCGCTCAACCCCGCCTACGACATGCTGGGCGAAAACGTGTCGGTCGAGGAGCTGTTCGAGGCAAAGACCTACACGGGCAAGCTCACGCTCAACGACATGCGCGCCGAGCTCTACCGCGAGTGCGCCAGCCGCGGCGTGGCCATCACGGTCATGAAGGGCCTGGGCGCGGGCACGCTGCTCAGCGACGAGCGCTCGCCCTTTGGCCAGGCGTTCACCGTGCCGCAGCTGATACACTACGCGCTCACGCGCCCGGCCGTGGCGACCGTGCTGCCGGGCGCCGACTGCCCCGAGCAGGTGCGCGCGGCGGTGGCGTATAAGACCGCCTCCGACGAGGAGCGCGATTACGCCCGCGTGCTCATGCACGCGCCCCGCTTCTCGCTCAACGGCCACTGCATGTACTGCAACCACTGC
>JBJEUC010000433.1:0-2228 GCA_051883635.1 Candidatus Fimadaptatus sp. | reverse complement strand
GGAACTCGCAATCCCCCTATCCCTCCTTGGCCGCCGGAGGCTGCCACACGGTAGCGCCAACAGGCAACAGCGGCGCAAGGACGTTGCCGCAAGGCCAGCAAAGCAACAAAAGAACGCAGAGCAACACGAAAAACATCTGCCCCTGCGGCAGAGCGCCGCGTAAGAACGCGCCGCTCCGCCGCCTCCACCCCCATTGCACAAATAACCCGCGCCCGACCAGTGCCATCACCGGTCGGGCGCGATCTATCAATCATCAGTTGTTGTCATCCTTGTGCGCCAGCATCTTCTTGCGGTTGGCGGCGGAGAGCTCGCGCTTGCGCATGCGGAAGGACTTGGGGGTTATCTCGACCAGCTCGTCGTCGGTGATGAACTCCATCGCTTCCTCCAGCGTCAGCTCGCGCAGGCTGGTTATCTTGAGCGCCTCCTCCGCGCCGGCGGCGTTGCGGATGGAGGTCAGGTGCTTCTTCTTGCAGACGTTCACGTCTATGTCGCCCGGGCGCGAGGAGCGGCCCACTATCATGCCCGAGTAGACCTGCACGCCGGGGCCCACGAACAGCTCGCCGCGATCCTGTATGTAGAACAAAGCGTAGCTCGTAGTCTCGCCGCTCTCAAAGGCGACAAGCGAACCCGATACGCGGGTGGGGATATCGCCCTTGTAGGGCGCATAGCCATCGAATATCGCGTTCATGACGCCCTCGCCGCGGGTGTCGGTCATGAACTCGGAGCGGTAGCCGAACAGGCCGCGCGAGGGTATCGAGAACTCCAGGCGCTGGCGATCGCCGCCCGACATGTTCATGAGCGTGCCGCGCCGGCGGCCTATCTTCTCGATAACGTTGCCCACGTACTCGCTGGGCACGTCGCATACCAGCAGCTCCATGGGCTCCAGCTTCTGGCCGTTCTCCTCCTTGAATATGACCGTGGGCTTGGATACCTGGAACTCGTACCCCTGGCGGCGCATAGTCTCTATCAGTATCGACAGGTGCAGCTCGCCCCTGCCCGATACCTTGAAGGCCTCGGTGGTCTCGGTGTCCTCCACGCGCAGCGACACGTCGGTCTGCATCTCCTTGAACAGGCGCGCGCGCAGGTGACGGCTGGTCACGTACTGGCCCTCGCGGCCCGCCATGGGCGAATTGTTGACCGAGAAGGTCATGGTGACGGTGGGGTCCTCTATCTTGACGAAGGGCAGCGGCTCGGCATGGTCCACGTCGCAGAGCGTGTCGCCAATGGCGATGTCGTCAAAGCCGCGTACGGCCACTATGTCGCCCACCTGCGCCTCCTGGCAGTCCACGCGCTTGAGACCCTCGAACTCAAACAGTCCGCCCAGGCGCGTGGGCACGCTCACCGCCGTCTCGTCGTGGTGGCAGCGCACGGCCATCTGACCGGCCTTTATGGAGCCGCGCTCTATGCGGCCTATGCCTATGCGGCCCACGTAGTCGTTGTAGTCTATCGATGATATCAGCATCTGCAGCGGCTCATCTGGGTCGCCCTCGGGCGCGGGGATGTGCTCCAGTATGCAGTCGAACAGCGGCTTCATGTCGGTGCCGGGCTGACGCCAGTCGAGCGTAGCCGTGCCGTCGCGGCCGGAGGCGAATATGACGGGGCTGTTGAACTGCTCGTCGTTGGCGTCCAGATCGAGCAGCAGCATGCGCGTTTCGTCCACCACGTCGTCGGGGCGCGCGTCGGGGCGGTCTATCTTGTTTACGACGATTATGACCGGCAGGTCGAGCTCCAGCGCCTTCTTGAGCACGAAGCGGGTCTGGGGCATGGGGCCCTCAAAGGAGTCCACCAGCAGCAGCACGCCGCCTACCATCTTGAGCACGCGCTCCACCTCGCCCGAGAAGTCGGCGTGGCCGGGGGTGTCGACAATGTTTATCTTAACGCCGGCGTAATTGACCGCCGTGTTTTTGGAAAGTATCGTAATGCCGCGCTCGCGCTCCAGGTCGTTTGAATCCATCACGCGCTCGGCCACCTGCTGATTGTCGCGGAACACGCCCGCCTGCTTGAGCATCTTGTCCACCAGCGTGGTCTTGCCGTGATCGACGTGAGCGATTATCGCTATGTTGCGCAGATCGTCGCGGGTAATTTTCAAATTAAGGACTCCTTTCGTGCGTCGGAACATGATATGGGCGGCGCTAAAGCGTATCCTGCGTCGCCCTTTCGGGTCTGGCCGGCACCTGGCCGGCGGCTATTGCAAAGGGATGCGGCGGGAGCGCGGCGCAGCGGCCCTC
>JBJEUC010000432.1:0-2228 GCA_051883635.1 Candidatus Fimadaptatus sp. | reverse complement strand
TTCGATAAGAGAATCAAGAAAATCCGAAGTCGTTTTCGAGCTACCTTTAAATCGGTCCTGTGAGGCTGGTAAGGTCTACCGCGGTTCGGTGTGCTTTGCTTGCCTTCAGGCAGGCGTTTTTTTATGGCCAAACGCGGAAGGCGGCCCCCGGGCTGCGGAAGGGATGAGGTTATGCGGGAAAAGGCACAGATAATGGACGAGCAGGCCATGCAGCGCGCGCTCAAGCGCATCGCGCATGAGATAATCGAGCACAACAAGGGCGTGGACAACGTGGCGCTCATAGGCATACAGCGCCGGGGCGTGCCGCTGGCAAGGCAGCTGCGGGAGTGCATAAGGGAGATAGAGGGCGTCGAGCTGCCCATGGGCGTGCTGGACATAACCTACTACCGCGACGATCTGTCCATGCTCAGCGAACACCCGCAGGTCAAGTCCACCGACGTGCCCTTCACCGTGACCGGCAAGGACATAATCATGGTGGACGACGTGCTGTTCACCGGCCGCACGGCGCGCGCGGCCATGGACGCGATAATGGACATGGGCCGCGTGAGCACGCTCCAGTTCGTGTCGCTGATAGACCGCGGCCACAGGGAGCTGCCCATACGCGCCGACTACGTAGGCAAAAACGTACCCACCAGCAAAAGCGAGCTCATCGCCGTCATGATGGAGGAGTTTGACGGCGTGAACCGCGTGGCGCTGTTTGACATGTGATCCACACACTGGGGAAAAACTTTGGGGGAGGTACTTCGTAATGCAAAACTCGGTAGCCAACAAGCAGACCGCGGGCAAGATGGTGGTGCTGGGCATACAGCACGTATTCGCCATGTTCGGCTCCACCGTACTGGTGCCGCTGCTCACCGGCATGGACCCGGCGATGGCGCTCCTTTGCGCCGGTATCGGCACGCTCATCTTCCACCTGGTGACCAAGGGCAAGGTGCCCGCGTTCCTGGGCTCGTCCTTTGCCTTCATCGCGGCCATATGCACCGTGGCGGCCGACGCCTCGGGCGGCGCGGCGGTGGGCACCGCCGAATACTATGAGGGCCTGCGCTACGCCTGCGGCGGCATACTGGTGGCCGGCGCGCTGTACCTGGTGCTCTCGGGCCTGGTAATGGCGTTCGGCGCGGACAAGATACGCTCCTTCTTCCCGCCGCTGGTGACCGGCGCGATAATCATAATCATAGGCCTGATGCTCGCGCCCACTGCGATAAGCAACATAACCACGGCTACCAACCCGGCCACCGGCGCCTCCGAGGCGCTGACCGGCGGCGCGCTGTGGATCAACTGGCTGATAGCGGCCATAACCATAGGCACGATGTTCGTGGTGTCGATAAGCGGCAAGGGCTTTTTCAAGCTCGTGCCGATACTGATAGGCATCGCCGTGGGCTACTGCGCGGCGCTGATATGCCAGCTGTGCGGCGCCAACATATTCGGTCAGCCCCTGGTGAGCTTTGAGAACCTCAAGACCAGCGGCTGGTTCCAGCTGCCCCGCTTCCAGACCCCTCTGTTCAGCTGGAAGGCCGTTTTGACCATTGCGCCCCTTGCGATAGTCACCTTCGTTGAGCACGTGGGCGACATGCAGGCCAACGGCGCGGTCGTGGGTCAGGACTTCATAAAGGATCCCGGCCTGCATCGCACCCTGCTGGGCGACGGCCTTGCCACCATGGTGGCCGGCGCGCTGGGCGGCCCCGCCAACACCACCTACTCCGAGAACACCGGCGTGCTGGCGGCCACCAAGAACTACAACCCCACCACGCTGCGCATAGCGGCCGTGTTTGCGATAGTCATCGCCTTCTGCGGCAAGATATCCGCCTTCCTGCAGACCCTGCCGGCGGCGGTCATGGGCGGCATATCGATAATCCTGTTCGGCATGATAGCGGCGGTCGGCCTGCGCACGCTGGTCGAGAACCAGGTGGACTTCAAGTCCAGCCGCAATCTGATGATAATCGCCGTGATGCTGGTGCTGGGCCTGGGCGGCGCGGCCATACACATCTCGCTGGGCTCCAGCGGCGCGATAGAGTTCTCCGGCACCGCGCTGGCGGCCATCGTGGGCATAGTGCTCAACAAGCTCGTGCCCGAGCGTCCCGACGACACTCCTCCGTCCGACAGCGCAAAGCCTGCCGGCGCGAAGGAGAACTACAAGTTCTGATCCCGGCCTTGAATCAGGCCGCAGGGGGAACGGCCAGCGACCGTTCCCCCTTTGTTGGACGAATTAGGAGGAAATACAAATGGCG
>JBJEUC010000431.1:0-9149 GCA_051883635.1 Candidatus Fimadaptatus sp. | reverse complement strand
TCGCCGCCGGACTTGAGCGTGCGCCACCAGGGCGTATCGTCCTGCGCGCGCTGATGGCTGGCCCAGGCGGCTATGGAGACGAATATGCCCGCCGTCATGGGGTCGGTGAAGTCGGCCCCGGCGGCGCGGGCCAGGTGGCGGCGCAGGTCGTCCACGGTGGTCAGCCTGCCCGGCGGCACCTGCCGCATCAGCCCGTCGTAGGCAAGGGGCGGCGCCAGGTACATGTCGCTGCCGCCGTAGCGGGCAATCGAGCGCGCGTCGGTTATCGTCTGATGGCGGGGCATGCCGCGGCTGTCGGCCAGCATGGCGTTGAAATCCCTGTGGGCTTGGCTTGACATATAGGACACCTCCTGCGGCGTTCAGGGCGGCGGGCCTGCCGGGCGAGATGCGCGCGGCGGCCGTCCGCTCCATTTTACCGCATCCATGTGAACTTTGCCATCCCGCCGGGGCAAAGAGGTGCGTTTCACCTGTCGGCCGGGGGGAAGGGCGTGGGCGGCACTTGCGCGCACCTTTACCTTGACATCACTCCACCACCGCGTGTGCCAGCGGCGTAAGGGCGAGCAGCTCATCAGCGATGGCAGTTGCATTCCGCGCGGGCCGGTCGTGGGTGTCGTCGCTCAGTGAGCTGGGGATGGTGTGCGGAGCGGTCGACCGGCCCATGTGCGGGCGCGAACGGCTCGTCAGCAATGGCCGCTGCGCATCGCGCGTGCCGGGCGTGGGTTCAGTCGCTCAGGGAGCGGTGGATGGTGTGCGGAGCGGTCGACCGGGCCATGCTTGGGTGCGACCGGCTCGTCAGTGATGTCAATGGCATCCCATGCGGGCCGGGCGTGGGTGCAGCCGCTTGGGGGATGGCGTGCGGAGAGGTGGCAGTTGACCGGCTTCGCGTATTTGCCACTCAGCAGTCTATCACCGCATGCACCAGCGGCACCGGCGCGACCGGCTCGTCGGCAATATCCACCGCGCCCAGCAGCAGCGCCCGGGCCTCGTCCAGGCGGCGCGGGTCGTTCACATGCAGCTCGGCCAGCGGCTCGCCGGCCTCCACGCGCTCGCCCAGCCGGTGCGTGAGTACCAGCCCCACGCCGGGGTCTATCTCGTCGTCGAAGCGTTCGCGCCCCGCGCCCAGCGCCATCGACGCGCGGCCTATGCTGGATGTGCGCATGGCGCTGAGCCACCCCGCGCGCGGCGCGCAGACCTGCACGCGCTCGCGGCAGCCGGGCAGCAGGCTCAGGTCATCCACCACGAGCGGCTCGCCGCGCTGCGCCTCTATCATGCGGCGCAGGCGCTCCAGCGCCTCGCCAGAGGCCAGCTTGCGCTCCATCAGCGCCCGCGCTTCGGCGGCGTCGCGGGCCAGTCTGGCCGCCGTGAGCAGCATCTCGCCCAGCCGCAGCGTCACCTCCAGCAGCGGGCCGCGTATCTCGCCGCGCAGCACGCGCACTGCCTCCTCGACCTCCAGCGCGTTGCCTATGTACATGCCCAGGGGCTGGTTCATGTCGGTCACTATCGCCGATACGCTCCGCCCCGCGCCGCGGCCTATGCGCACCATGTCGCGCGCCAGCTGCAGCGCGTCCTCCTCGCGCTCCATCAGCGCGCCCGAGCCGCTCTTTACGTCCAGCGCGATGGCCTGCGCGCCCGCCGCCAGCTTCTTGGAGAGTATCGAGGACACTATCAGCGGCAGCGAGTCCACGGTGCCCGTGACGTCGCGCAGCGCGTACAGCCGCTTGTCGGCCGGGGCCAGGCGCGCGCTCTGGCCCGCGATGGCGCAGCCCACGCGCCCGACTATGTCGATGAACTCGCCGGGCTCCAGCGAGTGACAGAAGCCGGGTATCGAGTCCAGCTTGTCCAGCGTGCCGCCGGTGAAGCCCAGGCCGCGCCCGCTCATCTTGGCCACGTGCGCGCCGCAGGCCGCCGCCAGCGGAGCCAGCACCAGCGTGGTGGTGTCGCCCACGCCGCCGGTGGAGTGCTTGTCGACCGGCACGCCGCCCAGCGCGCTCAGGTCCAGCTCGTCGCCCGAGGCGGCCATGGCCAGCGTGAGCGCCACCGTCTCATCGTCGCTCATGCCGTTTATGCGTATCGCCATCAGCAGCGCGGCCAGCTGGTAGTCGGGCGTATCCGGGTCCAGCACCGCCGCCACGAGGCGCTCTATCGCGCCTTGGCTCAGCTCGCCGCCGCGCTTCTTTGTCTCTATCAGGTCAAGTATCTGCATGGACATTCCTCCTTGCGCCTGGGCGGGCGCTATATGGCGTCTATTCCGGCCTCCCTGAGCGCCTCGCGCCAGGCGGCCTTTTTGCGCTCGTAGGGCAGGGTGTATGCCGGGCTGGTGGAGGGCAGGCGCACCGCGCGCACGGCAAGCGCTATGTGACGGCGGTACAGCGCCGCCGCCGTGCCGCCGTTGAGCAGCACCGTGCCTATCCTCATGCGCCCGGCCAGCGCCGCAATGTCGTTGGGCACCTCGGCGCGTATCATCGAATCGCTGGAGGTGAGCCGCTCGCAGCAACGGCATACGTCCCACAGCGCGATGCCGTGGCGGGTGAGCATGGAAGCGCGCGCCGCGTAGTCGTCGTCCGGCGCGCCGCCCAGCAGCTCGCACATTATGGGCCAGAAGGCGTTGCGCGGATGGGCATAGTACTGGTTCTCCTCCAGCGACTTTATTGAGGGCATGGAGCCCAGCACCAGCACCCGGCAGTCCGCGTCCCATATGGGCCCAAAGCCGGTTATCACGCCCATGGCGTGCGCCTCCTTATATACAGATTCGCCGCGCCGGGGCGGCGCGGGCTTGCCAAAGATGGTCTCTCCATTTCTCAGACGGGCATGTCGGCCCGGCAAGCGCTCGCGGCGGAAGCGGCGTGCCGCTCCGGCAGCGCCCGGGCGCTTGACAGAGCCTTGCCCGGCCCTGAGCCTTGCCCTGCCCGGAGCCCGGGCAGCGTCATCTGCCGCCCGCGATGCGCGCAGGGCGCGCTCACGCCGGCCGGACAGGCACTGCTCCGGCCGGAACGGTTGCATTATTGTGGCGCTTATGGGGTAATTATAGCAGACAACGGTAAATGTGTCTATGCAAATTCGCCGGGATGCGGTATAATACAGAGGAAACGCGAGACGTGCGGGCAGCGCATGCAGCGCGCATCTGCGCCCCGGCGCGGGCGCCTGTGCATGGGCCGGGGACGTGGACATGCTCCCTCCGCGCCACATGCTGCCGGGCGACGTAAACATACCCATTCAGCAAGGCCGGTCTGGCGCCGGTCAGGAAAAGGGTGATATGAATTGAGAAAACTGGTGATAATCTCCTCCAACAACACCGGCCACGGCCACACGTCCATAACCACCGCGCTCAAGGAGCAGCTGGAGCGCTATCCCGACGTGGAGCTGGAGGTAGTGCAGGGCTTCAGGCTCATAGGCGAGACGGCGCAGAAGGCCTCCGGCCTGTACGGGCCCATGACGCGCTACTCGCGCGACCTGTGGAAGCTGTCCTTTGAGCTGAGCCAGCAGAACGCCCGCCTCACGAACGAGCTGATGTCCATCGCGATACACGACAACTTCATGAAGATGCTCGAGCGCGTGCATCCCGATATGATACTGACGGTGCATTCGCTGTTTGCCGGCAGCGTGATAAACATACTGGAGGACTACGGGCTCAAAATACCGCACGTCACGATGATAGCCGACATGGTCGACCTGCACGCCACCTGGTGCGAGCCCCGCTCCGACCTGCTGCTGTGCCCCACGGAGGAGGCGGCGCGCGTATGCCGCATAAAGGGCTGCGACCCAGAGCGCATGGTGGTATGCGGCTTCCCGTCCCGCAGGCAGTTCTGCGACGCGGCGCGCGGGTTTGAGCGCGGCGATCTGCCCACGGACAGGCCGCTCCGCTTCCTTATAATGAGCGGCGGCGAGGGCTCGGGGAGCCTGAAGAAGTACGCGCAGGCGCTGCTGGATCGCTTCAACTGCGAGGTGCGCGTGATATGCGGGCGCAACGAAAAGCTCCACGCCATGCTCACGCAGACGCTCAAGCCGCGCTACGGCGCGCGCGTGCAGGTGCTGGGCTTCGTAAAGGATGTGGAGCGCCACATGCAGGAGTGCGACATGATAATCGCCCGCGGCTCGCCCAATTCGCTCATGGAGGCCGTGGTGTGCAATATACCGATAATCTGCGTGGGCGCGCTGCCGGGGCAGGAGGAGCACAACCCGCAGCTGATGGCCCGGCATGACCTGGGCGTGATATGCCAGTCCCCCAAGCAGCTGCCCGAGGTGGTGGAAGGGCTGCTCAGCGAGGACGGCGCGGGCTGGCGCAGGCTGCGCGACGGCCAGCTCAGGTACCGCGACCTGGACGTGGCCCGCAGGATAGTCGATATAATCTGCGAGCGCATGAAGCCGCTGGACTACACGATACCGCCCTACAAGCTCAAGAACCCGCTTATGGACTTTGTTGAGACGCATCAGCACCACCTGCGCGGCGGCAAGCGCTATCGCCGCGCGCACAGGGACGACGATTACTTCAGCCAATGAGCGGCCCGCGCGCCGATAAATAACCATATTATGTGAAAGAGAGTGATTTCCAATGGCATCCAAGGTATTGTTCGCGCCCATGAAGTACGCCCGCTACGAGGCGACCCAGACCCTGCCCGCCAAGTTCGGCCGCATGCTGGAAAAGTCCCCGCTGGGCGATATGGTAAACGGCAAAAAGGTAGCCATCAAGATGCACGTGGGCGACGGCATAACCTATTCCACCATACCGCCGGTATTCATAACCATACTGGTGGACTACATACACAAGCACGGCGGCGACTGCTTCATCACCGACCACTACGTAAGCGCCCGCCATCCCGAAAAGCGCGGCTATACCGAGTCCAACCTGGGCTGTCCCGTGCTGGAGGCCACCGGCTATATGGGCAAGTACTACTACCCCAAGGACGTGGACTACAAGTCGCTGCGCCATGTCGACGTGGCCGGCCTCATAAACGACGCCGACGTGCTGGTCGACTTCTCCCACGTCAAGGGCCACGGCTCCTGCGGCTTCGGCGGCGCGTGCAAGAACATCGCCATGGGCTGCGTGACCGACCGCACCCGCCACGAGATACACTCGCTCGAGGGCGGCCTGGTATGGGACAAGGACAAGTGCATACACTGCAAGCTGTGCATACCGGCCTGCAACCACCACGCCAACTCCTTCTCCGCCGAGGGCAAGGACGGCGAGTACAAGGTGAATTACCATCACTGCACCATGTGCCAGCACTGCCTCAAGGTCTGCCCCAGGGGCGCCATCACGCTGGACAGCCACGACTACGCCGACTTCCAGTACGGCATGGCGCTGACCACCAAGACCGTGCTGGACACCTTCGCGCCCGGCTCGGTTTACTACATAAACGTGCTGACGATGATAACCGCGCTGTGCGACTGCTGGGGCATGACCACGCCGTCGCTGGTGCCCGATATCGGCATAATGGCCTCGGACGACATAGTGGCCATAGAGCGCGCCAGCATAGACGCTATCAAGGTGGAGGACCTGATACCCGTGGGCGTGCCCGCCGGCATGGAGCTGGGCACCGAGGGACATCTCTTCCAGCGCCTGCACGGCAAGAACCCCTATGTGCAGCTCGACAAGCTGGAGGAGTGCGGCCTGGGCACTCAGGATTACGAACTGGTCGAGATAAAGTAAGCTCACGGGGCATCATTTAGCAGAGGTTTTGTTGTAGATGGAAAAGGAACGCAGAGTCAGGGCGGAGCGCGCGCGGGCGCGCAAGCGCCGCGAGGCGCGCGAGCGCGCAGTGCGGCTGACAATGGCGCTGGTACTTTGCATGGCGGCGGCGTTTGCCGGCGCCATGCTGCTGCGCAATCACATGGCGAACGGGGCCGTTGAAGCGGGCACGGCGATAACGCTGCCCACCCAGGTGCCCCAGGGCGGGCTCACGCCCGCGCAGGCCGAATACCTGGCCGCCCGCGCCACGGCCGCACCCACCGCCGAGCCGGACGCCGAGACCATATGGAAGCTCATGCTGGTGAACGCCAGCCACGCGCTGCCCGAGGGCTATGCGCCGACCGAGCTGACGGTGCTGTCCAACGGGGAATCGGTGGACAAGCGCATGTATCCCGCGCTGCAGCAGATGTTCGACGACGCGCGCGCGCAGGGCGTGTATCCCAAGGTGCGCTCGGGCTACCGCACGAGCGAGCAGCAGCAGCAGCTCCTTGACGAGCGCATAGCCGGATACGTGGAGGAGGGCTATTCCGCCGAGGAGGCCGCCCAGAAGGCTGCCGAATACGTGGCGCAGCCCGGCCACAGCGAGCATGAGACCGGCCTAGCCGTGGACATAAACGCCAACACCGACCGCTCCACCAGCGACGAGGTGTACGCCTGGCTGGCTGAGCATGCGGCCGAATACGGCTTCATACTGCGCTATCCGGAGGACAAGGTGGAGGTGACGGGCATAGGCTACGAGCCCTGGCACTACCGCTACGTGGGCACGGAGGCCGCGCAGGCGATAATGAGCGCCGGCATATGCCTGGAGGAATACCTGGGAGTGACTGACTGAGCCCCAATAAAGGCGCTGTATCGGAGGTAATGAGCTATGGATAAACTTCGCATAGGCATAATCGGCACGGGCGGCATCGCCCACGCGCATATGCGCGCCTACGAAAAGATGGACGACGTGGAGATAATCGGCGCGGCGGACATAGTCCCCGGCAAGGCGCGCGCCTTCCTGGACGAGTTTGGCCTCACCGGCGTGCCCGCGTTCGAGACCAAGGAGGAGCTGCTGGCGCTCAAGCCGCAGGGCGTGTCGGTATGCACCTACAACGCCACTCACGCCGAGTGCGCGATAGCCGCGCTGGAGGCGGGCTGCGACGTGCTGTGCGAAAAGCCCATGTCGGTGACGCTGGAGCAGGCGGTGGAGATGGCGCGCGCGCAGGTGCGCACCGGCAAGATACTGACGATAGGCTTCCAGCCCCGCTATGACCCCAACATGAAGATGGTGAAGGACATAGTGCGCTCGGGCGAGCTGGGCCACATATACTACATACAGACCGGCGGCGGCCGCCGCCGCGGCATACCCGGCCCCACCTTCCTTCAGAAGGACACCGCGGGCGTGGGCTGCCTGGCCGACATAGGCTGCTACGGCCTGGACATGGCGCTCAACTCGATAGGCTATCGCAAGCCGGTAACGGTGTCGGCCTACTCGGCGGACTACTTCGGCAAGAACCCCAAATACTGCAAAAACGCCGACATATTCTCGGTGGACGACTTCGCCGTGGCGCTGATACGCTTTGAGGACGGCCTGGTGATGGACTTCCGCATGTCGTGGGCCATGCATATGGACACCATGGGCGATACGCTGTTCCTGGGCACCGAGGGCGGCCTGAAGGTCAAGTCGCCGCATCCCGAGGTGAACTGGGGCGGCGCGTGGGACGGCACGATAGGCGACGTGTATCTCTACCACGACATGTGCGGCGAGACGGTCTGCACGCAGGTGCCGCTCAAGCCCAACGAGAACGACCGCTTCTACCGCAAGGTGCGCGCCTTTGCCGACGCGATAAAGGAGCAGGGCCCCAGCCCGATACCGTGGCAGGAGATAATATACAACCAGGCCATAATAGACGGCATATACCGCTCCAGCCAGTGTGGCCGCGAGGTGGAGATAACTATACCCGATATAGTATGACCGTGCAAGCGGAGGGAGCGCCATGTGTTCGCAGGAAGTGACGCTGTTCAAGGCGTTGGCGGACGAGAACCGCCTGAACATAATACGCCTGCTGCGCTGCGGTGAAAAGTGCGCCTGCCGCCTGCAGGACGAGCTGGGCATCGGCCAGCCGACGCTGTCCTATCACATGAACCTGCTGTGCTTGAGCGGCCTGGTCGTGGCGCGGCGGCAGGGCAGATGGACCTACTACTCGCTCAGCCCCGAGGGCTGCGCGCATGTCCATAGGGTGCTGGATAAGCTGATGTGCTGCTGCTGCGCGGACCATTGCGACCCCAACGGCTGACCCCTGCGGCCCGCTGCGCCCGGCGCGGCGGGCCGTGGTGCATGGCGGCGCTACGCCTGGCAAGATGGGCTTTGGCGGATGGCAGACTGGGGGAGCCGCAGCGACGGGCTTTCGCGGCGCAAGGGTTCCTGATGAAATGCTGCGCATTCCCGCGTGCGGAAGCCGCCGGGAAGCGGCTCTGCTCTGACAAATGGGATGGTCTGCGCGCAAAGGCCGCAGCGTTACCGGCGCACGCCGGCGCGCGCCCTTGGCGCAAGTAGCCTTTGACCATACTCAGCTCTCCCGGGGCACTTTGGCGGCCCGCGCGCTGCACTGCTCTTTTCACGACATTCCAATCCGCTTCTAATGACGGAGGGCGTGAGCGTGCGGTATAATTATCGCACAGGGGGAGGGGATAGTATGGGTTGCCTGGGCAATATTCTTTGGGCGCTGTGCGCGGGCATATGGCTGGCGCTGGGCTGGGCGGTGGCAGGGCTGCTCTGGTGCCTGACCATAATCGGCATACCGGTAGGCCTGCAGTGCTTTAAGATTGCGGGGCTGGCGTTCATGCCGTTCGGGCGCGACGTGCATTCGGGCGGCGGTGCGGGGTCGCTGCTGCTCAATCTGTGCTGGATAGTGTTCGGCGGGCTGGAGCTGGCGCTGGTCTCCGCGATAGCGGGCGTGGTGCTGTGCGTGACCGTGGTGGGCATACCGTTCGGCATACAGTGCTTCAAGCTCGCGCAGCTGGCGCTTATGCCCTTCGGCGCGGAGGTACACTGACAAAGCGAATTATCAGGAGGGCGCGACATGACGCCGACGATGAATTATCCCCGCAACAAGGCGGAGCTGTATCCGCTGCTGCTTGGGCAGATAGACGCGCTGATAGACGGCCGCAGGCACGCAGTGTCCACGCTGGCCAACGCGGCGGCGCTGATATACGAGGCGCTGGGCGACGTCAACTGGGCGGGGTTTTACCTCATGCACGAGGGCGCGCTGCTGCTGGGGCCCTTCGTGGGCCGGGTGGCGTGCGTGGACATAGCCGTGGGCCGCGGCGTATGCGGCACGGCGGTGGCGCAGGGCGCAACGCAGGTGGTGCCAGACGTGCATGAGTTCCCCGGGCATATAGCCTGCGACGCGGCTTCCGCCTCCGAGATAGTGGTGCCGCTGCGCCGGATGTCCGGGGACACGTCGCCGACCGAGCAGAT
>JBJEUC010000430.1:0-2238 GCA_051883635.1 Candidatus Fimadaptatus sp. | reverse complement strand
GAAAATTCCCCATATGTGGATATCATGTGCACCGGTCTGTGGAAAAAATGCGCTTCGCACGCGCCGCGCAAAAACGCTGAATTAACGGACGAATTACGTGAATATTAATCATATGGCGTCAGGGGGTACTTGACAGGCGCGCGGCAGACGGTAAGCTCTGCATAATGCGCGCCGGGGAGAGCGGCAGGCGGCCCTGCGCATGCGCTTTGTAAACTTGCGTCCGGCGCCCGGCGCGCGGAGGAATCCACACTGCCCACAGTTTGCGCCTGTGGAAAACCCGGCTATACATGCCCGACTGTGGCTTACATGCTGGGGAAAAACCCGCTTTATCCCAGCCATTGGGGACAAAACCTGTGGAAAACTCTGTGGAAACTGTGGAGAGCCCTGCAAGCGATGTATATGCGAAATTCCGGGCTTCGACGCGACCCGGCGACGGTTTGTCCCTCATACAGGCAAAAGCCCGCCCGGGCGGAGGCACATGCGGGCGGCAGCATGTGCATAATTATACATGAGAACTCCCGGAATTACGCTATTGCCCAAATGCGGGCGTGGAGTTATAATAAAACGGTGAACGATCGCGCACGCGCAAGTGCGGTCTGTCGAAAGGAGCACGATTGATTTGAAAAAGCTCAATTTGCTGGGATACGATCTGGGCGCGTCCAGCGGGCGCGCGATGCTGGGCCAATTCGACGGCGAACGCATCACGATAAGCGAGCTGCACCGCTTCATAAACGAGCCGGTGAGCATCAACGGCCGCCTGACCTGGGACACGCTCTACCTCTTCCGCGAGATGAAGCAGGGCCTGTTCAAGGCGCACGCGCAGGGCGGCGTGGACGGCATGGGCATAGACACCTGGGGCGTGGACTTCGGCCTGCTGGACAAAAACGGCGACCTGATAGCCAACAGCGTGCATTACCGCGACGACCGCACCGTGGGCATGATGGACGAGGCCTTCAAGGTGATGCCGCGCGAGCAGCTCTTTGCCCGCACGGGCCTGGCATTTTTGCAGTACAACACGCTCTACCAGCTGCTGGCGCTCAAGCGCTCGGGCTCGCCCCTGCTGGACATAGCGGATACCCTGCTGATGACCCCCGACCTGATGGGCTACTTCTTCACCGGCAGCAAGGGCACCGAGTACACCATCGCCTCCACCGGCCAGCTGATAGACCCCGCCACGCGCGACTGGGCGCGCGACATAATGCGCGCCTACGACCTGCCCGAGCACATATTCACCCCGCTTGAGCAGCCCGGCACCGTGCGCGGCTATCTGAGGGACGAGATAGCCGGCGAGGTGGGCTGCGGGCGCATACCGCTGCTCAACGCGGCCTCGCACGATACCGCCTCCGCCGTGGCCGCCGTGCCCGCGCAGAGCGACAACTTCGTCTGCATATCCTCGGGCACCTGGTCGATAATGGGCGTGGAGCTCAAGCAGCCCGCCACCAGCGTGAAGGTCATGAACTCCGGATACTCCAACGAGGGCGGCCTGAACGGCACCACCCGCCTGATGCGCAACATAATGGGCCTGTGGATAATACAGGAGTGCAAGCGCGACTGGGACCGCCACGGCCGCAGCTACTCATTTGCCGAGATAGCGACCATGGCCGAGAGCGCGCCGCCCTTCCAGGCCGTGATAAACGTGGACGACGACGAGTTCCTCGCCCCCGGCCATATGCCCGACAGGATAGCCGAATACTGCCGCCGCACCGGCCAGACCGTGCCGCAGAGCGACGCCGAGATAGCGCGCATAGTGTTCGAGAGCCTGGCGCTGGCCTACCGCTACGCCGTGGAGAGCCTGGAGAACGAGGTGCTGGGCCACAAGGTGGACGCGCTCAACATAGTGGGCGGCGGCAGCCAGAACATACTCCTCAACCGCTTCACCGCTTCCGCACTGGGCAAGCCCGTGATAGCCGGCCCCGGCGAGGCCACCGTGATAGGCAACCTGCTGGTGCAGGCGATGGCGCTGGGCGAGATAGGCTCGCTTGCCGAGCTGCGCCAGGTGGTGCGCGCCTCGTTCGACACCCGCGAGTACCTGCCCGAAAAGGGTCTGGACTGGGACGGCGCCTACGCAAGGCTGATGAGCCTGATAAAGGGCTGACGTGTACTGTGCGCGGCTCATCGCGCTGCATGACTACGCCCCGCCGCGCGGCGGGGGCTTCGATCGAACCCGGCGGCTTGCCCGTCGGGTTCGCGGCAGTTCTGCGCAGGGTCGATTGCTAATGACTGCCGGATGACCGACAT
>JBJEUC010000429.1:0-9192 GCA_051883635.1 Candidatus Fimadaptatus sp. | reverse complement strand
GTGTCCTGCTCGCACTGGACGAAGTTGGAGGGGTCAAACACGAAGCCCAGCTCGGGCGCAAAGCGCTTCATCAGCTTTACGCAGCGGTCCACGCTGTCGCCGTATATGGCCTTTTCGTTTTCATGCACCAGCTGTACGCCCGTGCCGCGCGCCGTCTCCAGCATGCGCTCCATGCGGCTGAACACCTCGGCCTCGTACTCGTCCTCATGCCCGGCGGGCACGAAGAATGAGAACATGCGGATATAGCGCGCGCCCAGTATGCGCGCCACCTCTATGGTGTTTTTGAGCAGCTCTATGTGCGCGTCCATGTCGTCGGCTATGTCTATCTTGCCTATGGGCGAGCCTATCGAGGATACGGTTATGCCCGCGGCGTCGAGCTTCTGCTTCATTGCGCGCGCCTCGTCGGCGGTGAGAGAGGATATGTTCTTGCCGTCCACGTTGCGCGGCTCTATGTGGCTTATTCCCAGCGCCTTCAGGGCGACGATCTGATCGTCGAGGCAGCTTGACGCCTCGTCCGCGAAGCCGGTTATTACAAATTTTGCCATAGGTATTCTCCCTTCGCATATCGGCGCGGCGCTATGCCGCGCGAGCGTATTGCTAATGGCATTATACACCATTGCGGCGCGAATGGAAAGCCCCTTTTGCGTCGCGCAGGATACACATATGCCAAAGTTGTGATGATGTATGGATCGCGCGGCGAATACATTGTGACATGCGCACGCCGGCGGCGCGGACGGCCCACTCATGCACTTGCGCTACATTAATCGGAGAACGATGCATATGGTTCATTATAGTGCGAACGATTGACTTCAAAAATGGGCAACAGGTACGCATCGTTCGTAAAAATCGCAAAATGCCGCGTGACTTAATTGATAATTAACCTCTTGAACCGGCAAGCAGCTTGACACGCCGGGCGGTTTGACGTATAATTCCACAAATCTATTATTCCGGCGCCGCGGTGCGGCCCGGCGCGGCGCGCAGGGAGCGCGCGCGTTATATACATCAGGAAAGGATGGGTGGAAAATGCTGGGTTCAGTAATCCGCGAAGGTCTTACGTTTGACGACGTACTGCTGGTGCCGCGCAAGAGCGACGTGCTGCCGCGCGAGGTGGATACCTCCGTCACCCTGGCGAAGGGAATAAAGCTCAATATACCGCTGATAAGCGCGGCGATGGATACCGTGACCGACGCTCGGCTCGCCATTGCGATAGCGCGCGAGGGCGGCATGGGCATAATACATAAGAACATGTCCATAGAGGAGCAGGCGAGCCAGGTGGACAAGGTCAAGCGCAGCGAGCATGGCGTTATAATCGATCCTTTCTTCCTTTCGCCCGAGCATCGCATATCCGACGCGCTGTCGCTCATGGAGCGCTACCGCATATCGGGCGTGCCGATAACCGAGGGCACGCGCCTGGTGGGCATACTTACCAACCGCGACCTGCGCTTTGAGACCGACTATACCCGCAGGATAAGCGAGGTAATGACCCGCGAGAACTTGGTGACGGCGCCCGTGGGCACCACGCTGGACGAGGCGCAGAAGATACTGGCGCGCCACAAGATAGAGAAGCTGCCCATAGTGGACGAGGACTTCAACCTGCGCGGCCTGATAACGATAAAGGATATCGAAAAGGCCGTAAAGTACCCCAACTCCGCCAAGGACATCAACGGCCGTCTGCTGTGCGGCGCGGGCGTGGGCGTTACCCGCGACACCCTGGAGCGCGTGGCCGCGCTGGTGGCCGCCAAGGTCGACATAATCGCGATAGACACCGCGCACGGCCATTCGGCGGGCGTTATCGACACCGTGCGCCGCGTGAAGGAGGCCTACCCCGATCTGCCCGTAATAGCCGGCAACGTCGCCACCGCCGCCGCCACGCGCGACCTGATAGAGGCTGGCGCGGACGTGGTCAAGGTGGGCATAGGCCCCGGCTCCATATGCACCACGCGCGTGGTCTCCGGCGTGGGCGTGCCCCAGCTGACCGCGATAGCCGACTGCGCCGAGGAGGCCGACAAGCACGGCGTGCGCATAATCGGCGACGGCGGCATCAAGTACACCGGCGACATACCCAAGGCCATAGCCGCGGGCGCCTCCACGGTAATGATAGGCAGCCTGTTCGCGGGCACCGAGGAGAGCCCGGGTGCCATGGAGATATACCAGGGCCGCTCCTTCAAGGTCTACCGCGGCATGGGCTCGCTGGGCGCCATGCAGCAGGCCCACGGCTCCTCCGACCGCTACTTCCAGGAGGACCAGAAGAAGCTCGTGCCCGAGGGCGTCGAGGGCCGCGTGCCCTACAAGGGGCCGCTGAGCGATACCGTGTATCAGATGATAGGCGGTCTGCGCTCCTCCATGGGCTACTGCGGCACGCATACCATCGACGACCTTCGCAGGAACGGCGAGTTCATACGCATCACCAACAACGGCCTTACCGAAAGCCATCCGCACGACATATCCATCACCAAGGAAGCGCCCAACTACTCGGTGCGCGGCTGACGGATACATACATAGAGGGCGCGGGTACCCTGCCGCATGGCCGGGTATCCGCGCACTCAGATCATTGACAAGGTTCCGCAGGACAGACTATTTAACCGGAAGGGACGGAGTTTACGTCACTTCCGGCACTTTTCAGGAGCAAACGTTTAGCTTGCGGAGGAAAATGCATTCCGGTTCCGGTCGCCGTCCGGAAATTCCGCAGACTTTCAGCCGACCGGCCTTTCGCGTTTAAAGACCAGGGTGGGTCTTCAACGCTCTGAGTGCGCGGGTACCCTGCCGCATGGCCGGGTATCCGCGCACTCCTGCTTTTTATGTTCAGCTCATTCGCAAACGGAAAAGCCCCGCGCCTGAGCCACTGCTCACTTGCCGCGTCCGCCGCGCATCATGCCGCCCGAGTACGAGTACGCCGAGCCGTCCGAGCCTACGCTGGTGAGTATGTCGCTCACCTGTATGCCGCAGAGCTGCTCGCCGCCGCTCAGCGCGTCGCCCTGCGCGCCGTCCTGGGCCTCGCCGCCCGTCCAGAGCAGGTATTCGCTGCCCACGGCGATGCCGGGCGCGCTTATCACCGCGCACTCATACTGCTTGGCCGGGGCGAAGGAGGCCACCACGCCGCCCGCCGCGTCGGTGAGCGTGAGCCGCGCGCCGGCGGCCTGGGCGGAGCCGTAGGCCACCATGATGGCCGCCTGGCTGGAGGAGGAGGACACGCTCTGCGCCATGCCCATTGCGCCCGCCGCTACCAGCACGCCGCCCGTCTGCTCCCATGTGCCGCCGTAGTCCAGCGCGCCGTTGCCCGAGTTGGTGGGGCCCGATATCAGCACCGTGCCACCGCTCATGTACACGCTGCCGTTGGAATCGATGCCGTCGCCGGAAGCGTTCACGTACAGCGTGCCGCCGCTTATGCGCAGCTCCTGGCTGCCCGCGGCGAATTGGTCGCGGCCCCATGCGCCGCTCATGCCGGAGGAGTCGACGCCGCCGGCCGCGTTTACGCCGTCGTCGGTGGATACGACCGATATCAGGCCGCCGCTTATGGCTATCTGCGCGCCCTCCAGCCCCTCGTAGCAGGTGCTTATCGCGATGCTGCCGTCGCTTATCGTGAGCGCGTCGTCCGAATGCAGCGCGTCGTCGCCGCTGGCTATGGCGATGTCGCCGCCCGTGACCTCCAGCGTGTCGGCGGCGTGCAGCGCATCGTCGGCGCAGTCCAGCACGAGCGTGCCGCCGTCTATGTAGAGCGCGCCCGAGCTCTTTATGCCTTTGGCCGATTCGCCGTCGGCGACCGTGGCCGTCTGGCCCGGCATCATGCCGCCGCGCCCGCCAAAGCCGTCCATGCCCTTGTCGCCCTGCCTGCCCGTGCCGCGCGCGGGAAGGCTGCCCTCGGGCAGGTCGGCGGGCGCTTCGCCCTCGGGCAGGGCGGGCATGTCGGCGGGCGCTTCGCCGTCAGGCGGAGCGGGCATGTCGGCAGGTGCTTCGCTCATGTCTGACGGCGTGTCGGGCCGTTCCTTTCCGGCCATGTAGGGCTGTGTTATGGCGTCCGTCTGCGAAACGGCTGCGGCTGCCGCGCCCTCGCCGCTGGTTATCGTAACCGTGCCGCCGCTTATCTGCGCCACGCTTTCGGCGGCGATGCCGTCTCCGGCGGCCGATATGGCTATGTCGCCGCCCTCTATCACGACCCAGCCGCGCGAGGCGTCTCCCTCATAGCTGGACTGTATGCCGTCGTCCTGCGCGCTGAGGTCGAGCGTGCCGCCGCATATGGCCACGCCGTCGCGTCCGCGCAGCGCGTCGCCGGCGGCGCTCACGGTGATGCTGCCGCCGGTGATCTTCAGGTCATCCTTGGAGAGTATGCCGTGCAGGTAATTGCCGGTCACGGTGAGCGCGCCGGAGCCGTTTATCGAGAGGTCGGCGCGCGAATAGAGCGCCGCGTTGGGCTCCTCATCCTCCTGCGCCGAATACGTCTGCCCGTCGCTGAGCGAGTTTTCCGTGCCCTCGGCCAGCGTGATTATCAGCTTGTCGGCGCTCTGACAGTTGATGGCCGGGCCGTCCTGAGCGGATATCGACGCGCCGCTCAGTATCAGGCGCACGTCGTCCTGCTCTCCGGCCTCTATGGTGATGCAGCCGTCGCTGAGCACGCCGCTTACCAGGTAGTCGCCCCCGGCGGTGATGGTGACGCCGTCGGCGGTGGCCGTCGCGCCGCCCGAGCATGTGGAGCCGCCGTCGCTGAGCGCGATGGGCGCGCACTCGTCCGCGCTCCAGTCGCTGCCCGTGTCCTTGGCCTTGTATTCCACGGCGATGCGTGGGTACGCATCGGCCGTAGCCAGCGCGTACGGCGCCGCTGCCGGCAGGGCCAGCGCCCATGCGAGCACCATCAGTCCGGCCATGCGCCGGGGCTTTATCTGCTTCATGTGAATACCTCCTTTGCTGTTGGGGACGGGAGCACCCTTCCGCAGGATCCCGTCTGCTTAATTGTACCTGCGCAGCATGAAATCAGACTGAAATGCGAGGATGGCTGAAGGTTAAGCGTGGGTTAAGGTGCGCGGCCGCGCCGCAACGCACCATGCCGCGACGCTAAAGGCCGCGACAGTTTATCCGTCGCAGCATGGCTGCTATTTGACGGGAAGGGCATTGGCCGCGCGAACCCCACTGGAGTTCATCGCGCGGATGCCCACCATGAAAATTACCTGCCCCACGGCCTGCCCCGCCGCAAAAGCGCCCGCCCGCAGGCGGGCGGCTCTTTGCCGGGGAAGGCATTGTCCGCGAGTAACCCTGGGGCGCTAAGTGCGCGGAAGTCGCCATGAGAGCTTATCCCGCCCCGGCCTGACCAGTTGAAAAGCGCCCGCGTATAGGCGGGCGGCGGAGTTTTGCTGGGGAAGGCATTGTCCGCGAGTAACCCTCGGGCGCTCAGGGCGCGGAGGTCTGCCGTGGGAGCTTGCCCTGCCATCGGCCTTGACTTCCGCAAAAGCGTTCGCGTACAGGTAGGCGGTGGCTCTTTGATGGGGAAGGCATTGTCCGCAAGTAACCCTCGGGCGCTCAGGGCGCGGATGCCCGCCATGAGAGTTTGCCCCCAGCCTTGTCCGCCGCAAAAGCGCCCGCCCGCAGGCGGTAGGCGGCTCTTTGCTGTGTAAACGCATTTGCCGCGCGTAACCCTCGGGCGCTCAGCGCGCGGAAATTCACCACCGGAGCCTATCCAGTCCGCTTCCAACCATGCTAATCAAAAAGCCGCGACGGCTTCTTCGTCGCGGCTTTTGCATCGGCCCGGGCACGCGGCCCGGCCGGGCGCGCATTTACTGCGCCTCGGGTATCAGGTAAAGCGTCATGTCGCCGGTCGCGGGGATGTCGCCCTCGTCCGGCTCGACGAACTGCTCGTTCTTCATCACGGTGACGACGTATCCGTCGGGCGCGAGCACGTAGGGCAGCGCGCCCTCGGCGATGACAAAGGTCTGCTCGGAGGCGGCGGTGGAGGCCGGCTGCGAGACTATCGTTATCGTGCGCGTGGCTATGGGGTCGGCCATGGCGAAGTACTCGTCGGGCAGGCTCACGCTGTCGTAGGCGATGCTGCCGGAGCTTATGCTTATCTCTATGCCCTCGGCAACGCGCGCCACGGTCTGCCAGGAGCGCAGCTCGAGGGTGTCGGCCGCGACCGTGAGCGTGGTCACAAGCGGCGTGCCGTCCTCCAGATCGAAGCTCTGGCCGGTGGCGTCGGCATAATCGCCGTGGGATATCTCGGCGGTCAGTATGTAGGCGTCGCCCTGGCGCAGGCAGGCGGTCAGCGCCTCGCCCGCGTAGTGGCTGTACAGCGCATAGGCGGCGATGCGCCCGTCGTAATAGGAGCTGATGTCGTTGTCAAAGCATATGGTCTGGCCCATGGAGCCGTCGGGATAGATGAGATAGCGCGCGTCGCCGTCATATACTACCGACAGCGCGTCGTTGGCCTCGTACAGCGTCACGCCCTGGCCGTTGTTCATGAGCGCGGTCATGCTCTCGCGCTCTATGGTCTGCCCGTCGATATACGAATAGTTGAGCGCATAGCTGGCAAACGAGGAATGCGCGCTCAGCAGTGCGGCGGCGGAGTTGGCCTGCGCCACGGCGTCCAGCGCGGGCGCGCTTTCCAGCGGCACCTCCACGGCCGCCTGCTCGCCGTCCAGCAGCACGGATTCGTCGACCGTTACCTCCTCGGCCAGCGCGGCGCAGGGCGCGGCGCCCATGAGCGCGGCCAGCAGAATTGCGGCAAGTTTCCTTATCATGCGAATTACCTCCTTTGGTTCGCGCGGCCATGTGGCCGCACAGGCCGCGTTTGGCGCGGCGTGCGCCGGCGCGGGTGCGGGGCCGGGCCCGTGGAGAGACGGAGCGCGCGGCGCGGCACCTGCCAGCCAAGCGGCATTGCGCGCGGCAGCGCGGTACGGCTCTGCCCTGTGAAGTGACACAGCGCGGCACGCTTCGGTCTGTAAAGCGTAAGAGCACGCGACGCGGGCATGTTTCCGGTCCACGAAGCGCCGGAGCGTCCGGTTGCAGGCGGCTCTGTATTGCGAAGCGATAAGCGCGGCGCAGGGCGGCTTATGCCCGCGAAGCGCCAGCGCGCCCGGCGCGCCATTCCCGGCCCGCGTATCGCCCGGCCACACCGCCCGCCGCGCGTCAGAGCAGCCGGCGCGTAAGGTCGCCCGCGCGCTGCGCCTGCACAACCGCCAGATAGGTGGCCGCCGCGTCGAAGCGCGCGTCGTGCGCGCCCGCGCCGCCGCCGAATATGTCGGCGGCGAAGGCGGCTATCTCGGCCTCGTCAAGCCCGTAGTGCGCCCATAGCTCGCTCAGGCGCGGGGGCTTGGGCTTGCCCCCGGGCAGCAGCGCCCCGCCGCAGCGGCCTGTGAAGTGCCGCACCGTGCAGAAGCGCCGCCGGTCGGGCAGACTGAGGCCCAGGCGGCTGAACTCGCGCCGCAGGTAGTCTATGTCCCCGGCCACGCCGTGACCGGCGTATACGTCCGCGCGCTCAAACTCGCGCAGTATCCCGTGGGCGGCGTCGCCAAAGCGCTGCCCGCCCGAGAGGCGCTTTAGCGCGCTCAGGCTCAGGTGATGCACCCGGTATGCGTAGCTGTTCATGGCGTCCACGGCGAAGAAGTAGTTGCGCGCGCTCAGATTGCCGCCGTCGCACATTATCATGGCCAGCTGGCACACCTGCGGGCGCGTGGTGCCGGTGGATTCAACGTCGAATATCAGCGTGCGCATATCACTTCTGCGTAAGCACGGCGTAGGCCCGGACCATGCACTCGAGCGCCCGCTCCAGCTGCGCGCGCGGGCAGGCCACGTTGAAGCGCATGTAGCCGGCACACTGGTCGCCCTCGCCGTAGCCCTCGCCGCGGTTGAGGCCCACTCCGGCCTCGCACAGCGCGCGGAACACGTCGTCGGGCTTGCCCAGCGCGCGCATGTCCAGCCACATGAGGTAGGTGCCCTCGGGGCGGCGGCAGCGTATCAGGGGCATGTCGCGGGCGATGCGCTCAAGCGTCGCGTCCACGTTGCCCTCTATGTATGCGGTCAGCTCGTCCAGCCAGGGGCCGCATTCGGAGTAGGCCGTGCGCTGCGCTATCAGGCCGAACACGTTGTTGGAGCCGTCCGACGCGCCAACGCTGTGCATGAAGTCGCTTATCCGCTTGCGGTAGTCCGCGCGCCGCACTATCATGTTGCATATGCCCAGGCCTGCCAGGTTGAACGACTTGGAGGCCGACGTGAGCATGATGCTGTTTTCGTAATCGAAGGTCAGCATCGAGCTCTGGCGGTAGCCCTTGTATATGAAGCCCGCGTGTATCTCGTCGGATATGAGCAGCACGTCGTAGCGGCGGCACAGCTCGACGAGGCGCTCCAGCTCCGCGCGAGTCCATACGCGCCCCACGGGGTTGTGAGGGCTGCACAGTATCATGGCCCGCGCGCCGCCGCGGAAGGCGTTCTCCAGGTCCTCGTAGTCCATCTCGTAATGGCCGTCGCGGTCTATCAGGCGGCTGGTGCGCAGCGTGCGGCCCGCCTGGCGCACGGCCATGAAAAACGGGGTGTAGACCGGGGTCTGTATCACTATGCGGTCGCCCTCGCGCGTGAGCGCGTTTACCGCGATGCGCATGGCGCTCACGACGCCGGTGCCCCACATTATCCATTCGCGCTTCACGTCCGCGCCGAAGCGGTCGTGCAGCCAGCCGATTATCGCGGCATAGTCCTCGTCGGTCTGGTCGGTGTAGCCGAATATGCCGTGCGCCGCGCGCGCCTCGAGCGCCCGGGTTATCTGCGGAGCAGTAGTTACGTCCATGTCGGCCACCCACATGGGCACCACGTCGTCGCGTCCAAACAGCTCCCTGCAGCCCGTTAGCTTTACTGCCGCCGTGCCGCGGCGGTCGGTCTCTCTGTCGAATTGGCTCATACCGCATGGTCTCCTTTGCAATCATACGTTTTGGGCGCATGAGCGCCCCCCTGGCACATATTGTATTACTTTTGCGGCAAAATATCAATTCGGTATTCGGCGGAATGCGCCGGTGGGCGTATCAAGGCGCCCGGCGGCAGTCCACCCCGGACAGATAGCTCAGGTTCCCGGTCGCCGCTTCCAGCTCCGCGCGGGTGATGCGGCCCTGCCAGTAGCCGCGCGCGGCGGCGGCAAGGCGCTCCCCGGTATCCAGTGCGCTGGCCAGCAGGTCGAAGGGCCCCTCGAAGTTCGTGAGGTGGACCTCGAACCCCGTCGCGGTC
>JBJEUC010000428.1:0-2249 GCA_051883635.1 Candidatus Fimadaptatus sp. | reverse complement strand
CTGCCCGCCGAAAAGCGCGGCGTAGGGTTCGTGTTCCAGAGCTACGCGCTCTATCCCCACCTGACGGTACTGCAAAACATACTGTTCCCGCTGGAGAACCTCAGGGGCGCGGACAGGCTCTCCAAGGAGGAGATGCTCAGGAAGGCCACCGAGGCGGCGCATCTGGTGCAGATAGACGGGCTGCTGGGGCGGCGGCCGGGCGAGCTGTCGGGCGGCCAGCAGCAGCGCGTGGCCATCGCCCGCGCGCTGGTAAAGCGCCCGCGCGTGCTGCTGCTGGACGAGCCGCTGAGCAATCTGGACGCGCGGCTGCGCCTGCAAACGCGCGAGGAGATACGCCGCATACAGCGCGAGACCGGCATAACCACGGTGTTTGTGACCCACGACCAGGAGGAGGCCATGAGCATATCCGACCTGATAGTGGTGATGAAGGACGGCGTGGTGCAGCAGATAGGCAAGCCGCAGGACGTGTACGACGACCCGGTCAACCTGTTCGTGGCGCGCTTTCTGGGCACGCCGCCGATAAACGTGTTCGAGGGGCGCATAAGCGGGGGCCGGCTGCTGCTGGGGGACGACGACGTGCTGGCCGCGCCGGGCGCGCCCGACCAGGACGTGTACGTGGTCATACGCCCGGAGGGCTTCCTGCCGTGCGCGGAGGGGCCGCTGCGCTGTGCGCTGAGCGGCGTGGAGGTAATGGGCCGCGATATCAGCGTGATATCGACCCACCCCGCCTTCACCGGCGCGCGCATACGCTCGATAATCAGCGCCGAAACACGCATAGACGAGGGCGCGCGCGAGGTGCGCTTTGCCGTAAAGCCCCGCAAGGCGTTCGTGTTCGCCCGGGACGGCGAAGCGCGGCTGCCGCTCGCGCTGGGCTGAGGCGGGGAGAGATATGTTATGAACAAGAACAACATTAAGGGCTGGCTGTACCTGCTGCCGGCGATGCTCTTCCTGGGCGTGTTCATGGTGTATCCGCTGATAGACGTATTCGTGTACTCCTTTGAGGAGGGCTACAACTCGGCCTCGCAGACCTTCCGCGGCGTGGGGCTGTACAACTACTCCTACGTGCTGCGCGACCCGTACTTCCTGCAAGCCGTCAAAAACACCTTCCTGCTGGTCGTGATAACGGTGCCCGTGTCCACCGGCCTTGCGCTGCTGATATCGGTGGGGCTCAGGGCGATAAAGCCGCTGCGCAACCTGTATCAGACGGTGTACTTCCTGCCCTACGTGACCAACACGCTGGCGGTGGGCCTGGTGTTCATGATACTGTTCAAAAAGACGCCCTATACCGACGGCCTTGTAAACCTGCTCATCAACTGGTTCGGCGGCGAGTCGGTGGACTTCATCGACGGACCCTACTGGGCCAAGATGTTCGTGCTGTGCTTCTACACGGTGTGGGTGGTCATGCCCTTCAAGATACTGATACTCACCAGCGCGCTGGCGTCGGTGGACAAGAGCTACTACAACGCCGCCCGCGTGGACGGCACCCCGGGCTGGCGCGTGTTTGCGCGCATAACGCTGCCCATGATATCGCCCACGATATCGTACCTGGTAATCACGGGCTTCATAGGCGCGTTCAAGGCGTACAGCGATTCGGTGGCGCTGTTCGGCACCGACCTCAACGCCGCAGGCATGAACACGATAGTCGGCTATGTCTACGACATGCTGTACGGCGACAGCGGCGGCTACCCGTCGTATGCCTCCGCCGCCGCGATAATACTGTTTGCCATAGTGCTCACCATAACCTGCATAAACCTCATGGTGAGCAAAAAGCACGTACATTACTGAGCGAGGTCGTATAGCTATGGGAAAGCAAGTGGATTTTGAAAGACTGGGCCGCTCGGCGCGCGCGCGCAGGGCCGTTTCCCACGGGGTGATATACGCGCTGCTGACCCTGTGGGGGCTGATAGTGCTGTTCCCCTTCTACTGGATGCTGCTCTCCTCGGTAAAGAGCTACAGCGCCTACAACTCGGAATACATACCGCAGCTGATAACCCTTTCGCCCACGCTGGAGAACTATGCCGAGGCGTTCACCGCCGTGCCGCTGGCGCGCTATTTCACCAATACGCTGATATTCACGCTGGTCACAACGGCCCTGATGCTGATAGTGACCATACTCGCGGCGTTCGCCTTTGCCCGGCTGCGCTTCAGGGGCAAAAACATAGCGTTCGTGGTGTTCCTGTCGCTGATGATGATCCCCAACGAGCTGGTCATCATCACCAACTTCGTCACCATCACCAACCTCGGCCTGC
>JBJEUC010000427.1:0-2255 GCA_051883635.1 Candidatus Fimadaptatus sp. | reverse complement strand
GACATACGCGAGTACGACAGGCAGACGCTCACCCGCCGCATAACCGCCGCCATGCAGCAGTACAACATATTTGCCATGAGCATACGCGAAAACATACTGCTGGACAAGCCGCTGGACGAGGCGCGCCTGAGCAGCGCGGTCGAATCGGCGCAGATAAAGCCGCTCATAGACGAGCTGGAGGAGGGCTTTGACCACCGCATATCGCAGAACGGCTCCAACCTCTCGGGCGGACAGAAGCAGCGCGTGAGCGTCGCGCGCACGTTGTACCGCGACAGCGACCTGGTGGTGCTGGACGATGTGTCCTCGGCGCTGGACTACGCAACCGACCTGCGCCTGCGCCGCGCGCTCAGGGAGAATTACGCGGATACCTCTGTGATACTCATATCGCAGCGCATAGCTTCGGTGCGCGGCGCGGACCAGATACTCGTGCTGCACAACGGCAGGCTCATGGGCCTGGGTACGCACGAGGAGCTGGCCAGGGGCTGCGACACCTACCGCGCGATATGCCGCACGCAAAGCGTCGAGGTGCCCGGTGAGGAGGCGATGGCGGTATGAAGCTGATAAAGGATGCGGATCAGCGCCGCAGGTTCGGCGCGCTGTGGCAGCTGCTCAAGTACATGCTGCGCTACAAGCTCATATTCGCTTGCGTGGTGGTAACGGTGGTGGCGTCCAACCTGCTGGCGCTGGTGATACCGCAGATAACCGGCGTAGTGGTGGATGCGCTCAATATCACCTCGGGCGGCACCATCGATATGGCCTTTGTGCTCACAAACGTCGCCTACATACTGCTGATAGGCCTGGCCACATATGTGCTCAGCGTGGTGCAGAACATGCTCATGCTCAAGGCGGCGCAGAGCGTGGTGGTCGACCTGCGCCACGACGTGTTCTCCCAGCTCAGCCGGCTGCCGGTCAGCTTCTTTGACGGCAACACCAAGGGCAACATACTGGCGATACTGGTCTCCGATATAGACAACATCTCCGACACCGTGTCCTCGGACGCGATAACGCTGCTCACCGGCCTGGTCACGCTCATCGGCGCCGTCATAATGATGCTGCGCATATCGCCGCGGCTCACGCTGGTGTTTGCCGTGACCGTGCCCATAATGGTGGTCGTGGCCTACTTCGTCAAGAACCGCGCGCGCGTGCTGTTCCGCGAAAAGAAGAACTGGTTCGGCCGCCTGTGCGGCTATGCCGAGGAGATGATAACCGCCCAAAAGACGGTCAAGGTCTACGGCATAGAGGACTACAACGTGTCCCGCTTTGAGGACATGAGCGCCTCGCTGTGCGACGCGGGCGGCAAGGCGGAGTTCGTTTCCTCCACCATGATGCCGCAGATGAACTTCATAAACAACCTAAACTACATCGGCATATGCGCGTTCGGCGCGCTGCTGGCCGTGAGCGGCGGCATATCGATAGGCAACATATCGACCTTCACGCTCTATGCCAAGAAGTTCTCCGCGCCCATAGTCGATACCGCCAACATCGTCAACATGCTTCAGGCGACGCTGGCGGCCTGCGACAGGGTGTTCTCGGTGCTCAACGCCGACACCGAGCCCGATCAGCCGCTGCTGGGCGAGGGCGCGCCCGCGTCCTTCCCCGAGCCCTCCCGGGTGCGCGGCGAGATAGAGTTCAGCCACGTCAACTTCTCCTACGTGCCGGGCACGCCGGTGCTCAAGGACATCAGCTTCAAGGTGCGCCCGGGCGAGAAGGTCGCCATAGTCGGCGCGACCGGCTCGGGCAAGACCACGATAATCAGCCTGCTGATGCGCTTCTACGAGTGCGGCGAGGGCCGGATAACGATAGACGGCATGGACATACGCGCGATACCGCTGGCCACGCTGCGCAGCTACCTGGCGCTAATACTCCAGGACAGCTGGCTGTTCGAGGACACGGTGCTGGCCAACATCTCCTATGCCGCGCCGCCCGAGCGCCGCGACCCCGAGGTGGTAAAGCAGCTCTGCCGCGAGATAACGGTGGACGAGTTCATCGAGACGCTGCCGCAGGGCTACGATACCATGCTGCGCGCCGACGCGGGCGGGCTCAGCCAGGGCCAGAAGCAGCTGATGAGCATAGCGCGCACCTTCCTGTGCGATCCGCCGGTGTTCATACTGGACGAGGCCACGTCCTCGGTAGACACCCTCACCGAGCGCCACATCCAGCGCGTGACCGCCAACGTGACCGCAGGCAAGACCAGCATCATAATAGCCCACCGCCTCTCGACGATACGCGGCCCGGACCGCATCATCGCCATGAAG
>JBJEUC010000426.1:0-2256 GCA_051883635.1 Candidatus Fimadaptatus sp. | reverse complement strand
AGGCGCGCATAACCATAGGCCCGTTCATGATGATAGAGCTGGACGACTTCCTGGCCATAGACATGGCGGGGGAGCGCAGCGCCGACCGGAAGCTCATGCACTACCTGGCGCAGCAGATACCCTGCGTGGAGCCGCAGCGCGTGGAGGCGCTGTCGCGGCTGTTGTTCCTGTCCGTGGGCTACGCCAACGGCGTGGAGAGCGTGAACGCCCAGCGGAGGGCGGCGCGCTCCACCGAGCTGCAGGGCCAGATAAACGCGTACATAATGGAAATAAAGATGCTGAGCGAGAGCGCGCGGCGCTATCCCATAGAGCTGGAGCGCCGGCTGCTCATGCAGATACGGCAGATGGACCATGCGGAGGCCAACCGCCTGCTCAACGAGCTGCTGGGCCATATACTGCTGGCGGGCGGCAACTCGCTGGAATGGATGCAGGTGAGGGTGAGCGAGCTGCTGGTGCTGATATCCCGCGCGTGCATCGACAACGGCAGCGACGTGGCGGCTACGCAGAGCATAATGAACCGCTACTACCTGCTGCTGACGCAGGTGAACAGCTTCGAGGAGCTGTGCATACACCTTTCGAGCGCCATGAAGGAGCTGATGGAGCGCTCGTTCGCGCCGGGCGCGGGCAAGGGCGCGGGGCGCATACAGCAGGCCATAGGCTATATACGCGCCAACCTCAGCGGGCGCATCACGCTGGAGGACGTGGCGCACGAGGTGGGGCTCTCGCCCGAATACTTCAGCCGCATATTCCATCAGGAAACGGGTGAGACCTTCCAGAGCTTTGTGACCCTGCGCAGGCTGGAGCGCGCCACCGAGATGATGCAGTACGACGAGCTGTCCATAGGCGATATCGCCATGCTGGTGGGCTTTGAGGAGCAGAGCTACTTTGCCCGGGTGTTCCGGCGCGCCTACGGGGTGTCGCCGGCCAGGTACCGGCAGGGTCTGAAATAGAACGCGGGAAAAACAAAAACCAATTATCGGGGCCACAGCAGACCGCCGGGCCCGGCCGGGGTCCTCCCGCGCCCCGGGCGGACGCGGCAGATCATCCGTCTGACACAATGCCATAATATTATTTGACAGATTGAACAAAAAATACATCCATTGTGATCCGGGACGCGGCAGGAATCCTGTCGCGTTCACAATTTGTTCATGGAATATTTGAACCGTGTGGCGTGAAATGTGGTATAATGAATTAACTGATTGGAGGGAAGCACATGATCGAGATACAAAACGTATCCAAGCGCTACGGCAATAAATATGCCGTAAAGGATGTCACCTTTACCATCAACAAGGGTGAGATCCTGGGATTCCTGGGCCGCAACGGCGCCGGCAAGACCACGACGATGAACATGGTAACGGGCTACATATCGTCGTCGGCGGGCCGCATACTGCTGGACGGCTACGACATACTGAAGAATCCCCGCGAGGTAAAGCGCCAGATAGGCTACCTGCCCGAGCTGCCCCCGCTGTACATGGACATGACGGTGGACGAGTACCTGCGCTTCTGCTGCGACATAAAGGGCGTTTCGCGCAAGTACGTGACCAAGCACCTGAACGACATATGCGAGCTGACGGGCCTGGGCGACGTGCGCAAGCGCCTGATTAAGAACCTGTCCAAGGGCTACAAGCAGCGCGTGGGCCTGGCGCAGGCGCTGGTGGGCAACCCCGAGGTCGTGATACTGGACGAGCCGACCGTGGGCCTGGACCCCAAGCAGATAAGCGAGATACGCAGGCTGATACGCGACCTGGGCGAGGACCACACCGTGGTGCTCTCCAGCCACATACTGCCCGAGGTGGCCGACGTTTGCGAGCGGCTGGTAATAATCAATAACGGCCAGATAGTCGCGCAGGACACCCTGGAGAACCTGACCCACGGCATAGGCGACACCTTCCGCATGACGGTGCGCGTAAAGGGCCCCGAAAAGGAGACCCGCCAGCTGATACGCGACATAGACGGCACGCGCTATTGCGAGTGCATCGGCACCAAGGAGCCGGGCACGTTTGACTTCATGGTCGAATCCGACCGCAAGACCGATATACGTCAGGCTCTGTTCATGCGCATGGCCAGGAACGATACGCCGATAATGATGATGAAGCCGATGGATATCACTCTGGAAGACATATTCCTCCAGCTCACTCAGGATAGCGAACAGACCCAGGAATAATTATTTAGGACGGAGGCTTAAACATATGCGCGCTGTTTGGAAACGCGAGCTGCAGGCGTTTTTCTATACGCCGATAGGCTATGTATTCATGG
>JBJEUC010000425.1:0-2257 GCA_051883635.1 Candidatus Fimadaptatus sp. | reverse complement strand
ACCTCGGCGAACTGCACGGCGCTGGCGAACTGCTGCTGGAAGGCCTGCATCATGCTCTTCATGTCGCCCTTGCCCGCCAGGGAGGCCATGTCCAAGGGCTTGTAGGCTATGCGGTAGTCCTTTAGGTGTATCAGGTCCACCCGGCCCGCGTAGTCGGCTATGACCCTGACCGGGTCGAAGCCGCCGCGGTGTATCCAGTGTACGTCCAGCTCAAAGCCCAGGTGCGGGGCGTTGTCGCGGATTATGTCCAGCAGCGTCCTGCCCTCAAAGCGCTGGAACTCGACGTGGTGATTGTGGTAGTACAGCTTTATGCCGTTGTCGGCCAGCTTGCGCGCGGCAACCTCGGCCATGCGGCAGAAGTGCAGCGCCGCATCGTAGGAGCCCATGCAGTTCATGGGCAGCATGCCTATGCGTATGAACCCGCAGTCCAGCGCCCTGCAGTCGGCCACTATCTTGTCAAAATGGGTGGCCAGCGTCTCCTGCGGCTGAGGGCCGTTGGGCGCAACGCCCGCCGACAGCGAGGCTATCTTCACGCCGAAATCATCCTGCGCGCGCTTCATCTGCGCGACGTTTTCGGCCGTCATCGGTATCTGCGATATCTCGACGCTGCCGTAGCCTATCTCGCCCACCTTTTTGAGCGTCTCATACGCGCCCAGTTCCCGGAACTTGTCCTTGAGCATCATCGCCTGGACGCCCACATGTATCTGCTTCATATGCAATCCTCCCGTACGCCTTCCTGCGCGTCAGCCGCGGGTGGGGTACTTGCCCTCTGCGGCTATGCGCTTGTTCAGTTCGCTCAGGTATATGTCCTCGTCCACCGGCAGCTCGACCTCGCGGCCCAGCCAGCTGGACAGCAGTATCGCGTTGCACAGGTTCACGCCGTTTATGCCGTCGCTGCCGGGCGCGAGCAGCTCCTCGCCGGTGAGCAGATGCTCGGCAAAGTTGCGCAGCACCTCGCCGTGCTGCGAGCCCCAGCCGTTCTCGTTGGCCAGCTCTTCCACGTCGTAGACCTTGTCCGCGCCGCCGCCCATGAACAGCCGGCTCATCTCCTCGGTGGATATGGTCGCGTTCATCTCGTTTTCAAACTTCTTTAGCCGGTACACGGTGGCCTTTTTGCTGTCCTCGACCACTATCTTGCCGCCGTCCATATCTATCTCCAGGCGGTCGGTGCCTATCACATCGTGCGTGCAGGTTATGAACACGCCCGTCGCGCCGTTGGGATAGGTGAGCGTCGCGGTCACGTCGTTGTCCACGACTATGTCGCGCCCCACGCCGTAGCGCACGTTTGCGTAGACCTTGCAGGGTATGCCGCATATCCACTGGAACAGGTCCAGCTGATGCGGAGCCTGATTGACCAGCACGCCGCCGCCTTCGCCGCCCCAGGTCGCGCGCCAGGCGCTCTGCCGGTAGTAGCTGTCGGGCCGCCACCAGGAGTTGATTATCCAGTTTGTGCGCCGGATGCTGCCCATGGAGCCGCCCGCCACCAGCTCGCGCAGCTGCTTGTAGAGCTTGTTGGTGCGCTGGTTGAACATTATGCCGAACGCCACGTCCGGATGGCGCGCGGCGCACTCGTTCATCTCGCGCACGGCCTTGGCATATACGCCCGCCGGCTTTTCAACTATCACGGGCATGCCGTGCTCCAGCGCGTATATGGCCATTTCGGTATGGAAATAGTGCGGTACGGTGGTCACAATCGCGTCAACGCTGCCGGAGGCTATCAGCTCC
This sequence comes from Candidatus Fimadaptatus sp., assembly GCA_051883635.1. Classification (GTDB taxonomy): domain Bacteria; phylum Bacillota; class Clostridia; order Christensenellales; family Aristaeellaceae; genus Fimadaptatus. The sequence continues at coordinate 532 of JBJEUC010000425.1, read as the reverse complement.
CGGTAATCGCTGAAAAACGGCGTCTCGGGATACATTATCTCGCACATGGTGCGCTTGGCCGGGTCTATGTCGCATAGCGCGCCCAGACACGCGTTGGTGGGCGCCATGCCCATCGCGGCCATGCCGCCCGATAGATACCGGGCGTAGTATCCGCCCTGACTGCCCACGCCGATTATGCCGTAACGAATCTTCTTCAATCTCCTCACTCCTTCTGTGTAATACGAATCCCATCCAATAATTGTATTGTAACGCCGTTCAGTTTGTGCGTCAAGCACTTAACACATCGCCAGCACAAGAACCCCACTCCCACCTCGCACCCCACCGCCAGCGCACCCAACGCCATCACGCCCTCGCCTCACGTCCCACCGCCATCACGCCCCACACACCCGCCCCAACACCCCGCCCCACGCACGCGGTGCCTGCGCGGCCCCAGCCGCGCAGGCACCGCGCTGCAGCCCCGCATAGAAAGCGCCCCAGCGCCAGCGCGCCGCGTAAGAACGCCCCGCCCCGCCGCCTCCAACCCCCAGCGGAG
>JBJEUC010000424.1:0-2265 GCA_051883635.1 Candidatus Fimadaptatus sp. | reverse complement strand
TGGACGCAAAGCGCCTGGGCTATCGCCGCTGGTATCTCACGATGCTGGCGGCCGTCGTGGGCATAGCGCTGTCGGTGCTCATCATCTGTGACCCGTTTGAGGGCGCGCAGGCGATAATAATGGTGATGGGCATATCGCTCATCGTGGACGGTGCGCTGGATATGTATATGGTGCTGCGCGTTTCGGGTGCGGTATCGCGCCTGGAAAAGCAACTGCGCGGCGAGAGGTAATATTGAGGGAGGAATGTGCAAATGAAGGTAGAGAACACCCCCAAGAAGCCGCTTATCTACTACATAGTGATAACGCTGCTGATAACGCTGCTGCTCAACGCCTTCCTGTTCCCGCGGGTGCTGGGCGTCAACGTGACCGAGGTCGCTTACAGCGACTTCCTGGACATGCTGGACTCCGGCAGCGTGGAGCAGGTCGCGGTGGACGATTCCCAGATAGTGTTCAGCAGCAGGGACGCGACCGGCAACGTGCGCATATACAAGACCGGGCGCATGCCGGATGAGGGCCTGGTCGACCGCCTGCGCGCGGGCGGCGCGGAGTTCGCCGCCGAGATACCCACGCAGCAGTCGCCGATACTCTCGTTCATAGTCTCCTGGGTGCTGCCGATACTGATATTCACGGCCCTGGGCTCGTTCATGATGAAGAAGATGTCGGGCGCGGCGGGCGGCGCCAACGCCCTGCAGCTGGGCAAGTCCAACGCCAAGATATACATCGAATCGCAGACCGGCAAGACCTTTGCCGACGTGGAGGGCCAGGACGAGGCCAAGGAGGCGCTGGGCGAGATAGTCGACTTCCTGCACAACCCCGACAAGTACGCCAAGATAGGCGCGAGCCTGCACAAGGGCGCGCTGCTGGTAGGCCCTCCCGGCACCGGCAAGACGCTGCTGGCCAAGGCGGTGGCGGGCGAGGCCAAGGTGCCCTTCTTCTCGATATCGGGCTCCGAGTTCGTTGAGATGTTCGTGGGCATGGGCGCGGCCAAGGTGCGCGACCTGTTCAAGCAGGCCAGCGAGAAGGCCCCCTGCATAGTGTTCATCGACGAGATAGACACCATCGGCAAAAAGCGCGAGAGCGGCGTGGGCGGCGGCAACGACGAGCGCGAGCAGACGCTCAACCAGCTGCTCACCGAGATGGACGGCTTCGACGGCACCAAGGGCGTGGTCATACTCGCGGCCACCAACCGGCCCGAATCGCTGGACAAGGCGCTGCTGCGTCCCGGCCGCTTCGACCGGCGCATACCGGTCGAGCTGCCCGACCTGCGCGGCCGCATGGCGATACTGAAGATCTACATGAACAAGGTCAAGGCCCAGGAGCCCATAGACCTGGGCGTGATAGGCCGCGCGACCAGCGGCGCTTCGGGCGCGGAGCTGGCCAACATAGTGAACGAGGCCGCGCTGCGCGCCGTGCGCCAGAAGCGCGACGCCGTGACCCAGGCCGATCTGGAGGAGTCGGTGGAGACCGTCATCGCCGGCTATCAGCGCAAGGGCTCGGTCATCACCGAGCAGGAAAAGCGCGTGATAGCCTACCACGAGATAGGCCACGCGCTGGTGGCCGCGCGCCAGAAGGGCTCTGCGCCGGTGCAGAAGATAACGATAATCCCGCGCACCTCGGGCGCGCTGGGCTACACCATGCAGGTCGAGGAGGAGGAGCGCGTGCTCATGACCCGCGAGGACGCCGTGCGCCAGCTGGAGGTGCTCACCGGCGGCCGCACCGCCGAGGAGATAGTCTTTGGCTCGATAACCACCGGCGCCTCCAACGACATCGAGAAGGCGACCCACCTGGCCCGCGGCATGGTCACCAAGTACGGCATGTCCAGCCAGTTCGACATGATATCGCTGGAGACCACCCAGAACCAGTACCTGGGCGGCGAGAGCCAGCTCACCTGCAGCCCGGACACTGCCGCCCGCGTGGACGCCGAGGTCAACGAGCTCATCAAGTCGGCCCACGACCACGCGCGCGAGATACTCACCCGCGACCGCAAGGCTATGGATATGCTGGCCGGGTACCTGCTGGAGCGCGAGACCATCACCGGCGCGGAGTTCATGCAGCTGCTCGCGGAGGCTGATGCGCAGAACGCGTGACGGCGGGAAGGGGAGAGCTTTCCGCCGTAATGGCGAATATTGTGCATGTTGCTTTGCGTTCTGCCGTTATTTTGTGGATTTTGCGGCGGTGTTCTTGCGCAGCTATTGCCGGAGTGTGATACAGCGTGGCAGCCTCCGGCGGCCAAGGAGGGCCAGGGGGATTGCGATTTCCCCCTAG
>JBJEUC010000423.1:0-9379 GCA_051883635.1 Candidatus Fimadaptatus sp. | reverse complement strand
AAACTCGGCTACCAGCTCGTCCACATACGCGTCCCGGCCCAGGTCCCTGTCGTCCAGTGTGGCGTGGATGTCAAAGTGCAGTCCCAGGAAAGCCCTGTCATGCCATGTCATGTGAAAAACCTCCGTATCGCTCCTGTGTAGTTCCGTTACAGCACGCGCCGTGATATGCGCTTCCACATCTCGGTCATGCGCAGTCCGTCCTCGTAGCTGCCGCCGCCGCTGGGCAGTATGCCGCCCCGGGCCATTTCGGTGAGGAAGGCCTCGTCGGGCTGTATGAAGCGGTTTTCAAATATGCTGCCCTCGGATACGACCGGCGTGCCGCACAGTATCACGCCCGCCTCGCGCGTGCGCTCGCGGAAGGTGACCATGTCCTCGCGGGAGCGCGCCATGCCGCGCATTATGCTTATGTCCATAGAGCGGGGCTTGCAGGCCAGGCATGCGTCCAGATAGCCGGGGAAGTAGGGCCCGCAGGTGTGCAGATGGCCGTGGCCGTACTTGCTGAACAGGCGCTCGTTGCAGGGGCGGCAGAACTGCTCGTGCAGCCGGGGCGTGATGACCGAAACGTAGTCGTCCCACAGTATCAGGCCGGTCTCGCCGCCCGGCACGGGCGCGGCGATGTTGTAGACCATGTGCTCGCGGCCCACGCGGCGGGTGAGCGCCTCTATGGTGTCGTCTATGGCGGTGGTCACAATGTCCAGGAAGCGCGCCGCGGCCTCGGGCTCGTCGTACATGGCCAGCATCAGGTTCTCGTTTTCCATTATCTTGGTCGCGCTGCCGTAGGGCGACTGGTGGTCGCATACGCCTATGGGTATGTCGCCGCCGCTGGCGTCCAGGCACATCTCGCACAGCTCCATCATGCGCTCGCCCCAGCCGTCGTGCTCGGGGTCCACGCGCGTGGGCAGGGAGTCCAGCTCCTCTATGCCCGCCAGCACACGCCCGCGCGTGAAGGGCGGGTTGTTCTCCACCACCAGCTGCTCGGCCCCGAACATGGACGCGATAACGCCCTCGCCCATAAAGTCCAGGTTGAACACCGGCAAAAAGTCGGTGTCGGGGAACAGCTCGAACTGGGCGTTGACCGCCGCTATGGTCTGCTCGATAAAGCGGCTGAAGTCCTCGTTGCGCTCGCGATAGCTGTAGCTGACGAGGCCGGGCTTGTCGATATGGAAGCAGAAGGGTATCCGGTCGACCGGGCGGCCGTTGTAGTAGTCGCTCACGCGGCGGCGGGATTCGCCGAGCCTGTCCCGGTCGATCTTAAGAGTGTACTTTCCCATTTGCTGATACCTCCGGATGTTTAATGTGCGGGGGCTATGAGGGCGGGGCTGACGCGGCTGCGGATGACGCGCTGCGCGCCGTCGCCCGGTAAACCGAAGGGGAGACCGAATGGCAGCGCCGAAATTCGCTGGAAAAGTGATAGGGCGATGAGAAGCCCAGCTTAACGGATATATCGGCCAGGCTCTCGGTGGTGGTCAAAAGCAGCATCTCCGCCTCGCGCATGCGCACCGAGCGTATGAAGGCCGAGGGCGGCATGCCCAGCGCGTCGCTGAACATGCGCCTGAGATACGCGGGGCTTATGAACATGCGCTCGCACAGCTCGCCCGCGCTGATGGCGCCGTGGCAGGTGGTTATCTCGCGCACGCAGTCGCTCAGCAGCTTCTCGGCGCTGGAGGCGTCCCTGTGCGCGTCGTGGGCGGCGCAGGGGCAGGAGTCCGAGGTGAGGTTTATTATTTGCAGGAATATCAGCTTTATCAGCGCGTCTATGGCCATGCGGCAGCCGTCGCTTTGCAGCATGAACTCGGCGTCCATCCAGCGGTAGAGGCGCAGCAGCCAGCGGTCCAGCCCCGGATGCAGCAGCGGGCCGCCCAGCAGGCGGCGGAACTGCTCGGCGCAGAGCATGTCGGCTATGTCGAGATGCACCCAGTAGTTCTCGTGCGGGTCGCTGGGGTTGGTGTTTATCTCGGAATAGGAGTACTTGGGGATGACGAACATGTCGCCCGCGTAGCCGTGCAGCGTTTCGCCGTTTATGGTGACTATGCTTTCGCCGGAAAGCACGTATATCAGCTCCATATCGCCGTTGATGCGGGGCCCGCAGGTGTTGTACGCGCCGTATTCGTAGCCGAACGCCTTCACCACCGGCTCGCAGGCGTCTATCAGATCGCTCAGCGGGTCATGCCGGACGCGGGGCGGCAGGCTGAAGTATTCGTAACGCGCGGTGTCCGGCACGGCGTTTTCTCGGCTCTTGGACATGGCATCCTCCCTGTGGCTGCCTGAAGCGTGCAGCCCTTGCTAAGCCTATTTTACCACAAATATCCAAAACCGCAACGGACAAAGTAGACATAATACCGCGCGCCCAGCATTGCAGAGGGTACAAATGCCCGCAGGGCGGGCGGAGGTGAAGGGGGGGAGCGCGGCGCGCAAAAAGGCGGCGGCGGAACCTGGTCCGTCGCCGCTTGTCGGTGTCGGGGCATCAGGCTCCCCCGGCAGACTTCCACCCATATACAGTTTCCCCATGAGATGCCGCGCATGTCAGGGTGCGGAAATTGCTGCGGATCCGGCGTACTCGCCGCCGGATTCGATTGAAGCCCGAGAGGGCTGCGGCCCTCCCGCGCTCTCCGGGGGGCCTGGCAGTATGAAGCGGCGGCGGAACTCTCTCCGCCGCCGCCTTGACCCTGTGGCCCATGCCACTATCCCGCGAAGGCTACCGTCACGGTCATGCCGATGCGCAGCTGGCTCACGTCATCGGCGCGTATCACGACCTCGTACTGAGTTTCGCCCTCGTCTGTGGTCGTGTCTGCACTTGTGCCGGAACCCGCGCCCGTACCTGAACCCGCGCCCGTACCTGAACCGGCGCTCATACCGGAAGCCGCGCTCATACCAGCATCCGCACCCGCGCCTGAACCTGCGCTCATACCAGCCCCCGCGCTCACGCCTGCCCCCGCCCCCGCAGCGGAAGCCGTGCTGCTCACGCGCGACACCGATTCGACCGTGCCGGTGAAGGCGTCCTCGTATTCCTGCCAGGGAAGCAGCAGGCCCACGGTATCGCCCTCGCGCACGCAGGCGGCGTCCGCCTCATCGAGCAGCACGCTGACGCGCAGGCCGTCCCTGGGGGCGAGGGTGAGGACGGGGGCGGCATTGCCCGGCGCCTGCCCCTCCACGGCGTATATGGCGGTCACGATGCCGTCCGCGTCGCTGGTCAGAACGGGCGTCTGGCCCGGGGCTATGCCGCTGCCAGGCAGGTACTCAAACAGCAGCTGCCCGCGCTCGACGGTATCGCCCGCCTCGACGTACAGGGCGGTCAGGCAGCCGCTGGCGGCGTATTCGCGGGCTTCGGCGGAGACCACCGTACCTATGCCCACGCGGCCGGAGGAATTGAAGCTGTCGCTCTCGTACAAGTAGACCACCTCGCCCACGTACAGCTCGCCGCCCAGCGCCTCGAGCGTGAAGTATTCGCCGTCTATCGCGCATACGCGCGCCACGGCGCGGTGCGTGCCGTCGGTCTTGCACCTGGCGTAGAGCGTCTGGCCCATGTGCAGCAGCATGTTGTCGGGCTCCTCGTAGGCATCCCCAACGCTGCAGTATATCGTATATCGGCTCAGCGGCGCAATGCTCACGACGGTGCCGTCCGCGCATTCGCCGGAGGCGAACTCGACGCTGGCCACCGTGCCGTCCTCGGCGGCGAACACCTTCTCGGTGCGCAGCTCAAGGAGCGCGTCGCCCTGCCCGACCGTCTGCCCGGTCAGCACGCCTATGCTGTCGACGACGGCGTCGTTGGTCGCATATACCTCGACCTCGCCGGTCGCCGTCACCGTGCCGTCGCATACGCCGGGCCCGGCCAGCGCCGCAGGGGCCAGCGCGGCCGCGCCCGCCATCAGGGCCGCCGCGGCCAGCGCCCGCAATCTAAAGCGATTCGTTCTCATGCGTCCGGCTCCTGTTCTGCATTGCAAAGCGTCAATGCGCCGTCCTCCGCCACGGCGGCGTACTCGTTGCCCGCCGCGCGGACCGTTATCGCGCCGCTTGCGGGCGCTATCGTCACGTCGAAGTCCTGCGACACGCAGCCCTGCGCGCGCAGACGTCCGTACTCATCGCCGCGCAGCCAGCCGAAGGTGGCAAGCGCGCATTCGCCCTCGGGGGTGACGAGCCGGAGCTGCTCCACTCCGCCGCGCGCGAGCATGCGCAGCGCGTAGCCGTTCAGCTGCCAGACCGCGCCCTCGCCGGCGGTCAGCGTGAGCGTGGCTCCATCCAGCGCCGCGCTGAAGGTCTGCGCTGCGCCGTCCGGGGCCAGGGCGCTGAGCAGCGGCTCACCGTCCTCGTCCGTGAGCGCGGTGAGGTCGCTTTGGCCGTCCAGCGCGGCCGCGTCCAGCGCGCCGTACAGCGCCATCGCCTTGTCGCCCGCCGAGTGCGAGCTGGTCAGCGCCTGCCCGGGTATTACGGCGGGCAGCGCCTGCTGCTCAGCGCCGGGCATGCCCTGCATACCGGCCATGCCCGCCAGGCCGCTCATGTCGATGCCGCCCCAACCTCCCGAAGGGAAGCCGCCCGAGGGGAAGCCGCCCGGCGGAAAGCCCGGCAGGGCCGAGGGCTGGGGCGAGGCGGCGGGGTCGGAGTACGCCGGAGCGTCGGGCGCGTACAGTAGCTGCTGCAGCGCGTCGTCGGCGACGCCGGTCGGCTCCAGCTGCAGCTGCGTCTGGAAGCGCGCGACGGCGGCCGCGGTGGCCTCGTCGTACAGCCCGTCGGGCGCGAGCCCTTCGGCATAGCTCAGGTAGCCCAGCTCGACCAGTCGGTTCTGAAGCATGAGCACCTCGTCGCCGCTCATGCCCGGCTCGAGCAGCGGGTACGCCGTGGGCGCGGGCGAAGCGCTGGGCCCGGGAGTGGGCGAGGGCGCGTCGCTGGCCGTGGGTGCGGGGGACTCGCTGGCCTCGGGCGCGGGGCTCGCGTCCGGGGTGGGCGCGGGCTCGGCAGAGGACGTGTCGGTGGGCTCCGCGGCGGGCTCTGCGGTGGGTTCCGCAGTGGGCTCCGCCGGGGCCTCGGCCGTGGGGGAGGGCAGCGCTTCATCGGCCAGCGAGCCCAGCGGCAGCGCGGCCATCATGAGCGCCGCCAGCAGCGCGCCGCGCCGTCTGTCAGCCCTGCTGCGCATCGTCGTCCGCCTCCGTGATGTCCTCGTCGTCATCCTCGGCTATGTCCTCGTCGTCGAGGGTGGTTATCTGGGCGTTCATGCCGTAGCGGGTGTCGGCGTCGGGCGTGAAGTCTATGTACACGGTGTAGGTGGCCTCGCTCCCGTCCCCAGCGGAGGTGGCTATCGCCGATATCATAGTGACGGTGCCGGGATAGGTCACGTCGTCGTCCTGATTCCAGTTGAGCTCAATGGACACCGCGTCGCCCACGGCTATGGAGCCCAGGTCGCTTTCGGATACCCCGGCCTCAATGCGCATGGCTCCGGCGGGGTAGATGGTGGCTACCGACGCGGATTCCATCACCTGACCGCCCTGGGTGGCGCTTATCGAGGCGATGTAGCCGTCGACGGGCGCGGTTATGGAGCATCCGCTCATGTACAGCCCGTCAAAGGAGCCCTCCACCGTCTCAAACAGCAGGTCGCCCCGGTTTACATAGTCGCCGTCGCTCACCGCCATGGACACTATCGAGCCGGAGGCCGATACGGCGGTGGGGTTGCTGCGCGTGAGCTCGCCCCGGCCTATGCGGCTGGAGGACTTGTACTTGTCGTTGCGGAACACGCTCACCGTTTCGCCCACCAGGAACTCGCCCTCGGTCACCTCGACCGTGTAGTCGGTGCCGTTTACCGAGGTGATGCGCCCCACGCCGGTGTGGTCGCCGTCGGAGTAGCAGCTGAGGTACACGGTCTCGCCCACGTGTACGTACTTGGTGGCGGTGCTGTTGTAGGCGTTGTCGGTGGAGGCGGATATGGTGTAGGCGCTGTCGGGCTCAATGTACAGCACCGCGCCGTAGCGCGCGGCCACGGTTTGGGCGCTGTCGCCGGGCTCGGCGAATATGCCGGTCACGACGCCGCTCTCCTCGGCGTAAACGGGGGTGGTCCTGAGCGTTACGACCGGCGCGCCGGCGCGCACCAGCTCGCCCGCCTTTACGTCCACCGTGTCCACGGTGCCGCCTATGTCGGCGTAGACCTGCTTTGTCTCGGCGGACGTGACCCTGCCCTCAAACGATATGGTGTCCGCCAGCGCTCCGGCGGAGCTCATGCACAGGGCCGCGGCTGCGGCCAGAGCGATAATCTTCCTGCTGTTCATGGAAATTCCTCCTTATGTCGTTGTTTGACAATATTGTAGTAGCATTTTCCGCACAATACAAGCGCAGGGAATCAATGCCTTAATTGTTTAACCGCGCCGCCAACTTTGCCGGCCAGCGCCATGCGCGCGTCACATCGAGCGCAGCGCTTCTATGGGGTCCAGCGCGCTGGCGCGGCGCGCCGGGGCCCAGCCGAATACTATGCCCACCGCCGCCGAGAAGCCCACGCCCAGCGCTATCGCGCCCGGCGATATCACAAACGCGGCCGACATGTACGAGCACAGCGTCCAGGACAGCATCAGGCCCAGCACCGAGCCCGCGACGCCGCCCAGTAGCGACAGCAGGAACGATTCTATCAGGAACTGCGCCTGTATCTGCCAGGGGAGCGCGCCCAGCGCCTTCTTGAGGCCTATCTCCGAGGTGCGCTCGGTCACGGAGGTGAGCATCATGTTCATTATGCCTATGCCGCCCACCAGCAGCGCTATCGAGGCTATGCCCGCCAGCAGCGCGGACATCATGCTCAGCATGGAGGTCATGGTGTCCTCTATGGAGCTCATGGTGCTTATCGAGTAGGTGTCGTCCTCGTAGCTGAACATGCCGTCCAGCACCGCGCCCAGCGAATCGGCGGCGGCCTCGGAATCCGCACCCTCGCTGAGGTATACGGTCATGGCAGTGACCAGCGAGGAGGTGTTCATGCGCAGGGCGGTGGTGTAGGGTATCAGTATGTCGCTGGAGCCGGACATCATGCTGGATATGGAGGAGGCTTCGCTGTCCTCAAACAGGCCGACGACCAGGAAGGGCACTCCGTTTATGTACAGGTGTTCGCCCACCGGGTCCACGCCGTAGAAGAAGGCCTCGACCATGTCCTGGTCTATCAGGCATACATAGGACATGTTGTCCTCGTCCACCACGTTCAGCTGCCGCCCGCGCGTCACCGCGTCCGGGTTCCGGGCAAAGTAGTAGCTGTTCTTGCCGGATACGCTCACGGAGGTCTGGTATGTGCCGCCGCGCGACACGCGGCCGCTGAGCGATACGTTGGGCGTAATGCCCTGCACCTCGTCGAGCTCTGAGAGCTGCGCGATGTCCTCCGCGCTCAGTCCGCCCTTGAGATCGCTGCCGGTTATCGATATGCTCAGCGTGCCCGCGCCCATCGAGCTGAAGGAGCTGGACAGCGAGCTGGATACGCCTGATATGGTGCTTATCAGCGCGATGACGGCCGTGACGCCTATCATGATGCCCAGTATCGTGAGAAATGAGCGCATGCGGTTGTGCAGTATGTTGCTTATGGACATCCGGCAGCATTCGCACAGCATGGTGACGAACGCGCGTATCTGCCTTATCATGGCGCTCACGCTCCTTCCCCGGCGGCCTCGGTCAGCTCGCCGTCGATTATATGCACCGTGCGCCGTGCGCAGCGCGCTATGCCCAGATCGTGGGTTATCATTATCACGGTGCGGCCCTCGGCGTTCAGCTCGGAGAACAGCTGCATTATCTGCCGGCCGGTCTTCTGGTCCAGCGCGCCGGTGGGCTCGTCGGCCAGCAGTATCGTTGGGTCCGTGACCAGCGCGCGGGCTATCGCCACGCGCTGCTGCTGGCCGCCCGAAAGCTGGCTGGGAAAGTGGTTCATGCGCTCGGAAAGCCCTACGCGCTCGAGCATGGTCTCGGCGCGCCGTCGCCGCTCGCGCGGGGAGATGCCAGCGTATATCAGCGGCAGCTCTACGTTGTGGCGCGCGTCCAGGCGCGGCAGCAGCTGCGAACTCTGGAATACAAAGCCTATCTCGGTGCGCCGCAGCCGGGCCAGCTCGCTTTCGCTCATCTCGTTCACGTTTTGGCCGTGCAGTACATACTCGCCCGATGTGGGGGTGTCCAGGCAGCCGATTATGTTCATAAGCGTGGACTTGCCGCTGCCCGAGGGCCCGAGTATGGACAGATGCTCGCCCTCCTGCACGTCCAGCGTGATGCCCCTGAGCACCGGCAGCAGCTCATCGCCGATGGGATAGCTCTTGGTAATGGCGCTCATGTGGAAGAATGCGCCCGCTGCGCTTGTCGCTTCGCTCATCAGTTGCCACCACCCATACCGCTGCGTCCGCCGCTCATGTCGGGCATGGAGCCGGGCGCAAAGCTGCCTTCGCCCGAGGGCATCGTGCCGCCGAAGCCGCTCATGTCGCCGCCGCGTCCGCCGCCGAAGCTGCCGTAGCTGCGCTCGTTCACGGTGGGCGCGCCCTGGTTGAACAGGCTGGAGAGCAGCCCGGAGAGGCCGCCGCCCGAGGTCTCCTCGGCGGTGGATTCGACGTACACCGTATCGCCGTCGCTGAGGCCCGACACTATCTCGCAGTAGTTGCCGTTGGATACGCCGATCTCGACAAAGACCTGTTGCATCTCGCCCGCCTCGTCCTGCATGTACACGAAGGCCTGGTTGGCGGCGTCGAAGCTGAGCGCGTCGACCTTCAGTATCACGACGTTGTCGGCCTCCTCCTCGGGTATCGATACGGTCGCCTGCATGCCGGGATACACGCCCTCGTCCACGTCCACGTAGGTGGTGGCCGTGTAGTAGGCCACCGAGCCGCTGGAGGCGGACACGTAGTCTATCGCGGCTATGACGGACTCATACGTGCGCTCCGTGGCGGTCGCGGTGATGGTGCAGCGCGTGCCCACGCTTACCGACGAGATGTCGTATTCGTCCACGCGCAGCGTGACCTTCATGTGCGTGAAGTCCACGACCTGCATGATGGGCGCGCCGGCGCTCAGCTCGTCGCCCTCGGTCACGCTCAGCGTGTTTATGCGGCCGTCGAAGTCGGCGGTGTACGTGTCGCCGTTGGAGAGCCGCACAAGGCGGTCGCCCTTTTGCACCGTGTCGCCCGCGGCCACGTACAGCGTGCGCACCTTGCACGCCTCGGGCGCGGTCAGGCTCATGCTGTTGACCAGCTGAAAGCTGCCGCTGAAGCTGAGCGAATTGGATATGCTGCCGGTAGAAGCGGTGTAGGCGTCGTATGTTATCGTGTACTCGCTCCTGAGCTGCTGGTATCCGTATGCGCAGCCGCACGCGGCTATCAGCAGTATCAGTATCAGCAATATCAGCCGCCGCACTATGCGTTTCCATTTGCGAACGGGTCTCTTTTTCAAGGGTCCC
>JBJEUC010000422.1:0-9380 GCA_051883635.1 Candidatus Fimadaptatus sp. | reverse complement strand
CAGGGCGAAATTGCCGGAACGCGGTGTGCAAAATGCTGTGCAGAGCGCGGCGGCCCGGCGCGCGAATGCTAAAAAAATGTATTGACACAGTGACGCGTGTGTTATATAATGGAAGTCCGCCTTTTTGGCGAGGGTGCGCGCAAGGGGCGCGCGCCGCACACAAAGGGATGTTCCGAGAGGAGGGAACAGTATGATTCACTTGAGCCACATAAGCAAGACGTTTCGTGTGGCGCGCAGGCAGGGCGGCATGAAGGCCGCGGTAAGGGCGCTGTTCAGCCGCGAGTATGAGCACATACGCGCGCTGGACGATCTCTCGTTCGACATAGCGGACGGGGAGATGGTGGGCTACATAGGGCCCAACGGCGCGGGCAAGTCGTCCACGATAAAGGTGATGAGCGGAGTGCTCACGCCCGACGCGGGCGAGTGCGTGATAGACGGACTCACGCCCTGGAAGGACCGCGTGCGCCATGTGCGCAACATCGGCGTGGTGTTCGGCCAGCGCTCGCAGCTGTGGTGGGACGTGCCGGTCATCGATTCGTTTGAGCTGCTGCGCGACATATACAGGGTCGAGCCGGCGCGCTTCAGGCGCAACCTGGACGAGCTGGTCGCGCGGCTGGAGCTGGAGAAGATAGTGGGCACTCCGGCGCGCCAGCTCTCGCTGGGGCAGCGCATGCGCTGCGAGATAGCGGCGTCGCTGCTGCACGAGCCGCGCATACTGTTCCTCGACGAGCCCACGATAGGCCTGGACGCGGTGAGCAAGATAGCTGTGCGCGAGTTCATACGCACGATAAACCGCGAGCGCGGCGTGACGGTGATACTGACAACGCACGACATGAGCGACATAGAGGCGCTTACCGAGCGCATAATGCTGGTGGGCAAGGGGCGTGTGCTGCTGGACGGGTCGCTTGCGGAGCTGAGGGCGCACTTTGCCGGCACGCGCCGCCTGACCGTGGAGTTCTCGGGCGGCGAGCTGCCCGCGTGCCCGGGGCTGGAGCTCAGGGAGCGCCTGCCCTCGCGCGCGGTGTTCAGCGTGGATACCGACGTCATGTCCGTGGCGCGGGCGATATCGGTGCTGTCGGATGCGCTCAGCCTGACCGACGTATCCGTCGAAGGCGTGCAGGTGGAGGACATGGTGCTTTCGCTGTACAAGGAGTATGTGCTATGAAAAAGTACATATCCGTGCTGCGCATAAGGTTCCTGAATGGGCTTCAGTACCGCGCGGCGGCGCTGGGCGGGCTGGCCACCCAGTTCGCCTGGGGCGGCATGCTGGTGCTGCTCTACCGCGCGTTCTATCAGGCGGACCCCACGCAGTTCCCCATGACCATGCAGCAGACGGCCGCCTACATCTGGCTGCAGCAGGCCTTCCTGGCGCTGCTGATGAACTGGCATATGGACAACGAGCCCTTCGAGATGATATCAAACGGCAACATAGCCTACGAGCTGACGCGCCCGATAAGCCTGTACGGGCTGTGGTTCATGCGCAACGTGGGGCTGCGCGCGGCCAAGGCGGCGCTGCGCTGCCTGCCGGTGATGCTGTTTGCCATGCTGCTGCCCGCGCCCTACGGGCTGACGCTGCCTGAGCTCAGTTGGCGGCTGCCGGCGTTTGTGCTGTCGATGGCAATGGCCATGTGCCTTTCGATATCGGTGGCGATGCTGGAATACGCCACGTCTTTCTGGACGATATCGGCGCAGGGCGTGCGCATAGTGACGCAGACGGCCTGCGACCTGCTCTCGGGCCAGCTGCTGCCCATACCCTTCATGCCGCCCGCACTGCAATTTGTGGTCAAGCTCCTGCCCTTTGGCTATATGCAGGACGTGCCGCTGCGGATATACTCGGGCAGCCTGTCCGGCTGGGAGGCAGCAGGTCAGATGGGCGCGCAGGCGGCCTGGCTGGCGGCGATGGTGGCGCTGGGCATGTGGATGATGCGCCGCGCCCTTAAGCGCGTAGTGGCGCAGGGAGGCTGAGGCATGAGACTGTACATGAAGTACCTTTCGATACACCTGCGCAGCGCAATGCAGCACAAGCTGTCGTTCCTGATGACGGTTATTGGGCATATCATGACCTCGCTCTCAGCGGCGATAGTGGTCATGATGCTGTTTAATCGCTTCGGCACGGTGGAGGGCTTTACACTGGAGCAGGTGCTCATCTGCTACTCGGTGGTGCTGATGGCGTTCTCGCTGGCCGAGTGCTTTGCGCGCGGGTTTGACGTGTTTCCGCGCCTGATAGGCAACGGGCAGTTCGACCGCATGCTGGTGCGCCCCCGGAATGAGGTGTTCCAGGTGCTGGCCTCCACGGTGGAGCTGACGCGCATAGGGCGGCTGATACAGGCGGCGGCGGTGCTTGTGTACGCCGTGCCCAACTGCGGCGTGGAGTGGACGGCGGCGCGCGCGGCGCTGCTCGCCTTCATGATACTGGGCGGCACGGCGCTGTTTGCGGCGCTGTTCTGGATGTACGCGGGGCTATCGTTCTTTTCGACCGAGGGGCTGGAGTTCATGAATGTGTTTACCGACGGCGGCCGCGACCACGGCGCCTACCCCATGGCGATATACGGCCGGGAGGTGCTGGCGTTTTACACATACGTGGTGCCGCTGGCCTGCGTGCAGTACTATCCGCTCATGTACCTGCTGGGGCGCTGGGACGATCCCTGGCTGGCGGCGTGCCCTCTGGCCGGGTTTGCCTTTGCGATACCGGCATACCTTCTGTGGCGGCTGGGCGTGAGGCACTACCGCTCGACGGGCTCGTAGGGGCGCGCAGGCTCATCATGCGCCCGCGTTTTTACGATAATCCGCACTATATCCGGGCGGGAGCGTAAAGGGCGTATATATGCAGTGAACGTTTGGTAAAAAATCGCTCAATCGTTTGACAAAGCGTGCAAACAGGCATATAATCCAAAGAAAAGCATATCCTGTACCGCGCGGTGGCGCGGTGCGGAAGGTCAGAGGCGCACTCATGCAAAAGTACCCGCGCGGAGGGATCGCAGTCCCGCTGAGGCGCGGCAAAAGGGCTGAGTGCCGAAGCGGCGCGCTTGCGGGGCGCGCAGGCTGGGCGCAGGGTCAACAGCTCTGCGACTGTCACGCAGGCGCGTGGAGCACTGATGAGGTGCCGCGCGGCGTGTTGCGCTGGCCGTTTTGGGCTTGACCTGTCAAGACCACGAAGCGGCACTGCGGTGCCGCTTTTTGCATATGCATACAGTACGGAGGGTGATACGTGATGGAGAAGTACAGTGTTGGCATAGTCGGCGCGACCGGCATGGTGGGGCAGAGGTTTGTGACGCTGCTGAGCGAGCATCCGTGGTTTGAGATAAAGTGCCTGGCGGCCTCGGGCCGTTCGGCGGGCAAGACCTACCGCGAGGCAGTGGGCCCGCGCTGGGCGTTTGACTGGCCCATTCCCGAAAAGGCGGCCGACATGGTGGTCGAGGACGCGGCCAATGTGGAGCGCGTGGCCGGCATGTGCGACTTTGTGTTCTGCGCGGTCAACATGGATAAGGCCGAGTGCAAGGCGCTGGAGGAGGCCTACGCCCGGGCCGAGACGCCCGTGGTCTCCAACAACTCGGCCAACCGCTGGACCGAGGACGTGCCCATGCTGATACCCGAGATAAACTTCGCCCACGCCGGCGCGATAGAGCATCAGCGCGCGCGCCTGGGCACCCGGCGCGGCTTCATCGCCGTCAAGCCCAACTGCTCCATACAGGGCTATGTGCCGCCGCTCACGCCCCTGCGCGAGTTCGGCATAAAGCAGATAGCCGTTTGCACCTATCAGGCGATATCGGGCGCGGGCAAGACCTTCGACACCTGGCCCGAGATGCGCGACAACGTCATACCCTTCATCGGCGGCGAGGAGGAAAAGAGCGAGCGCGAGCCGCTGCGCATATGGGGCGAGCTCAGGGACGGCGTGATAGTGCCCGCCCAGAGCCCGGTGATATCGGCCCAGTGCATCCGCGTGCCGGTGAGCGACGGCCACATGGCGGCCGTGTCGGTGAGCTTTGAAAACACGCCCGACCGCGACGACATACTGGACATATGGGCCAACTGGCAGACCGAGGCCCAGCGCCTGGAGCTGCCCAGCGCGCCCACGCCCTTCCTGCGCTACTTCGAGGAGGACAATCGCCCCCAGACCCGCCTGGACCGCGACTTCGAGCGCGGCATGGGCGTGACCATCGGCCGCCTGCGCAAGGATACGATATTCGACTACAAGTTCGTGGCGCTGGCGCACAACACGCTGCGCGGCGCGGCGGGCGGCGGCGTGCTCAGCGCCGAATACCTCTGCAAGGCCGGATACATAACCCGCAAGTGAGCGGGACGGCGCCCGTAACCTGGACCCATTCGATTTTCGGAGGTCGTTGCATATATGAATTCCAGATTGTTCACAGGCTCAGGGGTTGCGCTCGTGACCCCGTTTGACGAAAGCGGAGTAAACACTGCCGAGCTAAAAAGGCAGGTGGAGCGCCATGCCGCCGCCGGTACCCGGGCCATAATCGCCTGCGGCACCACGGGCGAGCCCTCTACGATGACCGCCGAAGAGAAGGACACGGTGCTGCGCACCTGCGTTGAGACCGCTGCCGGGCGCATGCAGATAATCGCCGGTACCGGCGGCAACAATACCGCCGAGGCCGTGCGCTTTACCCGCCACGCCGCAGAGCTGGGCGTGGACGGCGTGCTGGTGGTCACGCCCTACTACAACAAGTGCACTCAGCGCGGCCTGATAGCGCACTATACGGCCATCGCCGACGCGGTCGACCTGCCCGTGATAGTGTACAACGTGCCCTCGCGCACGGGCGTCAACATGCTGCCCGAGACCTTCGCGCGGCTCAGCGAGCACGCAAACATCTGCGGCATGAAGGAAGCCAGCGGCAACATAGAGCAGGTGACAGAGCTGGCGCGGCTGTGCGAGCAGGATGTGGCCATATACAGCGGCAACGACGACCAGGTGCTGCCGCTGCTGGCGCTGGGCGGCCAGGGCGTGATATCGGTGAGCGCCAACATAGTGCCCGAAAAGGTGGAGCAGATGGTCGATATGTACATGGCGGGCGACGTGAAGGGCTGCCGCAACATGCAGTTCTTCCTCAACCCGCTAAACAAGGCGCTGTTCTGCGAGGTCAACCCGATACCGGTCAAGACCGCCATGAAGCTGATGGGCATGAACATGGGCCCGCTCAGGCTGCCGCTGACCGAGATGGAGGGCGCAAACCTGGAGCGCCTGGAGTGCGTGCTGAAGGAATACGGCCTTGTCTGAGCATAATACATAAGAAAGAGGTGAGGCGACATGCTGCGCATACTGCTGCACGGCGCCAGCGGACGCATGGGTCACACGGTGGCCGAGCTGGTGCGGCGCGAGGAGGATATGGAGATAGTCGCGGGTGTGGATAAGTATCCGCCCGCGGCCGACATGGGCTTTCATGTGTATCAAACGCTGGCGGATTGCGGGGAGCAGGCCGACGTGATGATAGACTTTTCCCAGCCGACGGCGCTGACGGGCGTGCTGGATTACTGCATGAAGCAGTCGCTGCCGCTGGTGCTGTGTACGACGGGCTTTGGCGAGCAGGACCTCAAGCACATTAAGCAGGCCTCCACGCGCGTGCCGGTGTTCCGCTCCGCGAACATGTCGCTGGGCATAAACCTGATAGCGCAGCTGGCCGGCGAGGCGGCGGCGTTCTTCGGCGACAGCGCCGACATAGAGATAGTTGAAACGCATCACCGCGGCAAGGCGGATTCGCCCAGCGGCACGGCGGTGCTGCTGGCCGACGCGATAAACGAGCAGCTCAACTCCTCCAAGGTATATACATACGGCCGCCACGGCGCGCAGACGCGCCGCAAGCCCGCCGAGCTGGGCATACACGCGGTGCGCGGCGGCAGCGTGGTGGGCGACCACGAGGTGATGTTCCTGGGCGACGAGGAGCGCGTGACCATCTCGCACAGCGCCCAGAGCCGCACGGTGTTCGCCTACGGCGCGATAGAGGCCACGCGCTACCTGGCCGGCAAGGCCCCGCGCCTGTACGACATGCGCGACCTGCTGATGGAGAAGTCGACCGTGACCAACGTGTACGTGGAGCGCGACATAGCCGTGCTCACGCTGCGCGGCGTGGAGCCCGGCGGCAGCGATGTGGCCGGATTCCTGGGCCGCATGGCCGACATGCAGTTCAACCTGGACATGATAAGCCAGAGCGCGCCGTCCGACGGCCGCAGCGACGTCTCCGTTTCGCTGAGCGAAAACGACGCTTATCGCGCGCTCAACGCGCTCACCCGCGGCGGCATGCCGCTCGAGATCTGCGACCGGCAGGTGAAGGTCACGGTCGAGGGGCTGGGCATGCAGCGGCAGAGCGGCGTCGCCTCGCGCATATTCGCGCTGCTGGCGGCCCGGGGCGTCACGGTCACGCTGGTTACAACCTCCGAGACCAAGGTGGCGCTGCTGGTGCCCGAGGCCGACGAGCGCAAGGCGGTGCAGGCGCTCAGGGAAGCGTTTGAACTGAACTGACAGGGCGGCGGGGGAGCGAATCCCCCGCCGTTTTGTGTTGTGGAAGATGTGCAGGGATGGGGGCGAGATGATTTGCGGGCGTGAAAGCGTCGAACATGAAGCCGTAAAGCGCCTCAGCCGCGCTGCAAGCGGTTGCAGACGGTCGATAAAGCGTATCTGAATGAGAGACGATAGCTCTCCATGAGGTTTCCGAGTGCAGCGGGTGAGGGAAGCCTCCGGTGGCGGGGGAGTGAATCCCATACCGCTTTTGTGTTGTGGAAGATGCGTGTTGATGGGAGCGAGATGATTCGCGTGCGGGGAGCCGTGCGCATGGAGTCATGAAGCGCCATAGCCGCGCGGCAAGCGGTTGCAGACAGTCGATAAAGCGTATTTGGGTGAGTGACGATAGCTCTCCGTGCGGTTTCCGAATGCGATGGGTGAGGGAAGCCTGCAGACGAGGGGGGAGCGAATCCCCTGCCGTTTTCGTGTTATGGAAGCTGTGCAGGGATAGGGCGTGGCGGGGAAGCCAGCACGCAACCTGGCGCGGCTTGCCCGCACGGGAAGGGCCGGCGGGCCAACTGTCGGGCGGCGTGGACGGCGGGGCGCAGGCCGAAGCGCATAAAGCAGCAAATCAAAAATCCAACCGCTTGCGACGCGGTTGGATTTTTCACTTTCAGCCCGGGTATGCGAAGCGCTTGAGAAAGAGCATGTTCTTTATCGCCACGTCGCCCTGCCACCACATGCGGCTCACGGCCCACTCGGCGGGGTACTCCTGCCAGCTCCACGGTATGGGCCACGCGCCGTCCGCCTGCTGCGTGCGCGCCGCCTCCGGGCAGCAGACGAGCCAGGGGCTGTCGGGGCCCGATATGAACTGCGAAGGGCGGCATACATAGCCTCTCTCCCATTCGGCCTCCGGCGACAGGCAGTGCGGTATCTGCTTAAGTAGCTTTGCGCGCAGCGCCTCCGCGTCAAAGAGAGCGCCCTCGCCGCTGAAGGCGCAGTATTCGTACAGGCGCAGGTAGCAGGCGGAGGTGTGCATGTCGTCCAGCAGCCCGCCGTCCAGATAGGCGTTTACGGCTTCGCGCGCCAGGCGGCGGCCCAGCTCCCGGCCCTCGCCCGCGCCGTATGCCACCAGAAAGCCGGCCAGCGCGGCGGTCGGGTTGTAGTCCTGCTTCTCGCTCCCGCCGCTGCCATAGCGCCACCACGACGCGCAGGGATAGCCGTCGTTTGTGGGTATGGTGTTGGCCCATATGCGCCCATCGAAGCAGTCGCCGCCGGTGAGGTAGCGCACTATGCCGGAAACGAGCGGATGTCCGGGCTCAACAGGGCCGACCTCGCGCAGTATCTCGGTGGCGTACCAGGTCTGTATCGGCGAGGAATGGGGGTTCCAGCAGTCGGCCTCGAGCGCATGCCCGAATCCGCCGTCGGCGTTCTGGTAGGCAGCCAGGGCAGTCAGCACATCCTCGCGCGGACCGCCCTCGAAGTGATAGCGCCAGCGCGCCATGTCCAGCGGGCGGGCATGGCGGTACATGAAGCCTGCGGCGCGTTCAAGAGTGTTTTGCATTGAGATACCTCCCTGTTTGCGTCCGGCGGGCGCTCCCCCGCCTACTCGTCCTCTAAAAACCCATCCTCATTGACCGGCGCGTCCAGCCGCTCCACGTTGCTCAGGCTCTTGTGTATCGCGCGCGAGCGCTGCTCGGCGCGGTCTATCGCGCCCGAGGCCTCGCTGAGCTTCTGGCGCGTGCGCTCCAGCAGCGCGGTAAAGTCGGCGTACTGGCTCTTGACCTTGCCCAGCAGCTGCCATACCTCGCTGGAGCGCTGCTGTATGGCCAGCGTCTGGAAGCCCACGCGCAGGCTGTTGAGCAGCGCGCACAGCGTGCTCGGCCCGGCGATGAGCACGCGGTACTGCGCCTGCAGCGCCTCGCCCAGGCCGTCCATGCGCATGGCCTCCGAGTACAGCCCCTCGGTGGGCATGAACATCACGGCGAAGTCGGTGGTGGCGGGCGGATGCACGTATTTGGAGGATATCTTCTGCGCTTCCAGCATCAGCCGCCGCCTGAGCGCGGCGATGGCGGCCTCCATCTGCTCGGCGTCGGCGCGCTCGCTGGCCGCGACTATGCGCAGGTAGTCCTCCTGCGGGAACTTGGAATCTATCGGCAGGTACACGGGCCCGTTGTCGTCGCCGGGCAGCACGACCGCGTATTCGACGCGCTCGAGCGCCCCGGGCACGACGCAGGCGTTCTTTTCGTACTGACCGGGCGCCAGCACCTGCTCCAGCAGCGCGCCCAGCTGCACCTCGGCCCAGGTACCGCGCGCCTTTACGTTGGTCAGCACGCGCTTGAAGTCGCCCAGGTCGCCGGCCAGCCGCTGCATTTCGCCCAGGCCCGTGTAGACCTGCTTGAGCTGCGTGCCCACCTGCTCAAACGAGGCGTCCAGCCTCCTGGACAGCGTAGCGGAGAGCTTTTCGTCCACGGTCTGGCGCATCTGCTCCAGCCGCTGCTCGTTGTCCTGACGTATGCGCTCCAGCGACTCGGCCACGGTCTGCTCAAGCCGCGCCTGACGCTGCTCGGTGGCGGCGAGAGTATCGCGCAGGCGCTCCTCGGCCTGCGCCGTCTGCCGCGCCTGTCGTTCCTCGAAGGCGGCGAGCCGGCCGTCCAGCGACTGGCTCATCAGGTGGCTCTGCTGCGCGGCGTCGGCGCGGGCGGTGCGCACCTCATCGATTATGTCGTCGGTCTGCTCGTCGGTGGCGCGGTTGAGGGTCTGGAAGAACCGGGGAAGGCGCTCGGCTATGCGCGCGGCCTGCCGGTATCGCAGGAGCACGACGAGCAGCGCGGCCGACAGCGCCGCGCACAGCGCGCTCAGAGCGATGATTGCGTATTCCATACGTAGCCTCACATGCGAAAGTATGTTTGCTTATATATTACCATAG
>JBJEUC010000421.1:0-2291 GCA_051883635.1 Candidatus Fimadaptatus sp. | reverse complement strand
GAGTTCTACGACCTGTGCGACCGCATGGGCTTCATAGTGATAGACGAGCTGTTCGACAAGTGGGCCGGCACGGGACTGTACTACCAGAGGCTGTTCCTCAGCTCCTGGCGCGACGACCTCGAGCGCATGATAGGCCGCGACCGGAACCACCCCTCGATAGTGCTGTGGAGCATGGGCAACGAGGTGGACATACAGTACAGCGAGGCCTTCTACGCGATACTGGGCGACATGACCGCGCGCTGCCGCGAGCTGGACCCCTCGCGCCCGGTATCGGCGGCGCTGATAGGCTACTGCCTGCGCGACTACAACGACTCCACGCCGCTTGAGGAGCGCCTGGCCGTGGGCGTGCGCTACGGCGAGCTGGTCGATGTGTTCATGGGCAACTACATGGAGGGCTTCTACGACGCGCTGCGCGGCGCGGGGCTGCACCGGGCGTTCATAGGCTCCGAGGTGTTCTCCTTCTACCGCCACGAGGATCTGCAGGTGACGAACACCCTCCTGCGCTCGCCCTGGCGCGACGTGGACGAGAAGGACTACGTGGCGGGCGGCTTCGTGTGGGCCGGCATAGACTACCTGGGCGAGTCCACCGGCTGGCCCTGCCACGGCTGGACCGGCTGCCCGATAGACTCGGCGGGCTTTGCCAAGCTGCGCGCCGACCACCTGCGCGCGCAGTGGAGCCGCGAGCCCATGGTGCGCATAGGCGTTTACGACGAGAGCGAGCCCTGGGACATGGCCAACCGCATGTGGGGCTTCCCGCAGATGAGCGGCCACTGGAACTACGACTGCCCCGACAAGATGCTGCACGTGGCGGTGATGACCAACTGCGACAGCGTGGAGCTTTACTTGAACGGCGACATGAAGCGTGTATCCTCCCCCGACACCCCCGAGCGGCTGGCGCACTTCTACCTCGGCTTCCAGCCCGGCACGCTGCGCGCGGTGGGCATAAGGGACGGCAGGCCCGTATGCGAGCAGACGCTCAATACCGCGCGCTTTGCCGAGCGGCTCGATATGCGCATATGCGAGGACACCCTGGCCGCCGACGGGCGCGACATTGCGCATGTGGAGGTAAGGCTTCTGGACAGGTTCGGCCAGAAGTACGAGCAGCTGCGCGTGCCGGTGCGCTTCCGCGTGGAGGGCCCGGCCGACATCGCCTGCGTGGACAACGGCGACTTCCTCACGACCGACGAGGTGTTCCGCGCCGAGCAGCGCACGCTCAACCACGGCCAGGCGCTCATGGTGCTGCGCAGCCGCCGCGAGGCCGGGCGCATCCGCGTGACCGCCATCGCGGAGGGCTTTGCGCCCGTCACGGCGGAGATAGAGTCGCGCTGAACGGCTTTTTTCACACCGCCGCCCGGAAAAAGTTGCCAAATGCCGACATAAATCCGCGCTTATGGTAGAACGGAAGCAATGCATATGATATAATCAGGATGGGTCCGCGCCCGGCGAGGCGACGTGAGCGGGCATCTACATTGAACGGAGGTAATGCGCAAATGGCAAACCTTTTCAAGTCCAAGCTGGACAGCCTGGTAAAGAGCATGTCCTCGCTGATAATGGGTGAGGACGCAAAGCAGAAGGATGAATTTACCCTCCAGTGCGAGGCGCTCGACAAGCAGGTCGAGGAGTTCAAAGCGCACGAGAAGGAGCTGTACGCCGACATAGGCGTGGTGGCGATAGAGAAGTACGGCGCCGAGCCCTTTGGCGAGCTGGGCCAGAGCTTTGCCCAGCTGCAGGAGCAGATAAAGGCCGCCGAGGCCCAGAAGGCCGAGCTGATCCGCGTACACGAGGAGGAGCTGCGCGCCGCCGAGGAGGCCCGCAAGGCCGAGGAGGAGCGCAAGGCCGCCGAGGAGGCCGCGCGCCTGGCCGAGGAAGCCCGCAAGGCCGAGGAGGCCGCCCGCCTGGCTGCGGAGGCCGAGGCCGCCCAGGCGCAGCCCGCCGCCCGGCCCGCCGGCGCCGTCTGCCCGGTATGCGGCCACGAAAACGCCCCGGGCATGAAGTTCTGCGGCGAATGCGGCGCGCGGCTGGTCACGCCCAGCAAGACCGTCTGCCCGGTATGCGGCTACGAAAACGCCCCGGGCGTGAAGTTCTGCGGCGAATGCGGCACGCGGCTGGAAGCGCCCGTCAGGATAATCGACAGCGAGCCCGCCGCCCCCGCAGCGGCCGCCGAGCCCGCAGCTCCCGCCGAAGCTGCTCCCGCAGAGGCTGCCGTAGAGGACGCTCCCGCTGATGTGACCACCGAAACTGCGGCTGCTGATGAGGCCGCCACGGATGCGACCGAGACCACCGGCGCGCAG
>JBJEUC010000420.1:0-2292 GCA_051883635.1 Candidatus Fimadaptatus sp. | reverse complement strand
CAGGATGCGCCGCAAGCGCTCACGCTCTACTCGGCGCTCCGGTCGGGCAGTCCAGTAAGCCATGCACAGCAGCATTCCGCCCCTGTCGCCAAGGCACAGCTTGCGCCGCTCACGTTCCGCGTCACGGCTCCGGCTCACCGCACCCGCATACGTCTGTCCAGGATGCGCCGCAAGCGCTCACGCTCTACTCGGCGCTCCGGTCGGGCAGTCCAGCACGCCATGCGCAGCAGCCCTATACCCCTGTCGCCAAGGCACAGCCTGCGCCGCTCACGCCCCGCGTCACGGCTCCGGCTCACCACACTGCCCCCGCGCCCCACTTCTCCCCGCAAAAAGCGCCCCGGCGCGCGCCGCGTTGAGGGCGTGCGCCGGGGCGGGATGCTGCTCCTGTGGGGCGGCCTAATCGACCGTGACCCGGTACGTGGCGGACTGATAGCGGCCCGTCGCGCTCTGGTACATGGACACGAAGGCTATCTCGGAATCGTCCGCGCCGGTGCAGATGTCGTTGCTGTTTATGAGGCCCAGCCTGCGCGACTGACCGCTGGCCACGTCGTAGCAGTGCAGCACCGAGGGGAAGTCCCCTGCGGTGGTCTCGTCGTAATTGTAGGTCAGGTAGTACACGCGCGCGCCGGTCGTGGACCAGCAGACGTCGCCTATCGCCTCGCCGGAGAATATCGCCTGCTCGCGGCCCGTGCTGAGGTCGCGCAGCTTCATGCCGGTGTAGGTGTCCACCTGCATGTCCTCGTCAAACTCCATCAGCACCAGGTAGCGGCCGTCCGGCGACATCTCGAACTCGCCGCCCTCGGTCAGGTACTCGCGCGCGCCGGTGTCCATAGTGAAGGTGTAGGTACCTGTTTCGCCGTCCGACATGAATATGCGGTTGGGCGCCCAGTCCATGCTGCCCATGCGGAAGGAGCCCTGCAGGCCCTCCTCATCCTCCAGCAGGCGGGCCGAATCGCCAAAGGTCATGGTGGGGTCCCAGCGCGTCAGCTGGGGCTGGTCCACGCCGCCCACCAAGTAGAGGCTGCCGTCCGCGGCGAAGTCGAAGCCGTAGGTATTGCCGCCCACATAGTCGGCCAGCGACACGAACGCGCCGCCCGACAGCGAGTAGTAGTACAGCAGGTACTCCGAATCGGTCATCTCCAGGAAGGCCACGGCGTCGCCGTTCGCGCTGAAGCGCGCGTCCGTTATCGTGCGGAACTCTATGTCCAGCAGGCGCTGGCCCTTGCCCGCCTGGTCGTAGAGCCACAGCTCGCAGTAGTCGTCGCCGTCGCCGGCGGCGGTCTGGCGCGTGAACAGCGCCCGCTTCATGTCGGGCATCCAGCGCAGTATGCTGCCGTTGCTGGTCCACAGCCAGGGCGAGGCCGCGCCCTCAAACGGGCGGTAGACCTCCGCCGCGCTGAGGGAGGCGCGCTCGGCCGCGTCGCTCAGCGGGGGCGCCTCGTTGCCGCCCAGCTGCACCACCGAGCCCGTGACGCCCGGCAGCGCCTGCCTGAGCCGCTCCTCCAGGCTCTGCGCATAGGACTCCGCCTCCACGCGCGTGCCGTAGCGCTTCGATATGAGCGCCACGCTCGCGCCGTCCGCGCACAATACCGGCTTCAGGTCGCCCGCGTCGAACATGCCGGCGCAGTACGCCTCATACGCGCCCAGGGTCACGTAGTAGCCCGGCTCGGCGGTCTCGTCCAGCGCGCGCAGGTGCAGCTCGAGCTCGGAGCCCTCCCGGCTCATGCGGTAGCCTATGCTGCGCGTGGTCTGTATGTACAGCTCGGTAACGCCCTGCGCGCTGGCCTGATTGCGGAACACGCCCAGCACCAGCGACTGCCCGTCGCTGCCGAACGAGCTGGTATGCTCCCAGCCGCCCAGATTGCCCAGCGAGACCACCACGCGCGCCGGGTCGCTCAGCGCCGATACGGTGTACGACGGCGTGCCACCGCTGAACGACAGCCTGACCACGGTGTCCTCGCCCTCCACGCTCACGCTCACTCCGTCAAGCACGGCGCCGTCAGTGCCCGTATCCATCACGGTCTGATCCATGGAGTAGTAGCCCGGCACCGATGACGCGGGCTGCACCTCCCGGCTCTGATTGATGAAATACACCGTGCAGAACGCGGCCGCCGCCACCGCGACGGTCAGCGCGGCCCAGGTAAGCGGGTTTTTCAGCCACTTGGGCGCGCGCGGGCGCGGCATGCGCCGGCGCTTGCGGCTCTGCTCCTTTTCGCGGCGGTATTCGGCGTACTTTTTGGCCGTCGTCACTTCGCCATGCTTCTTCTGCTGCATCTGGACCTCCTTGGAACT
>JBJEUC010000419.1:0-2296 GCA_051883635.1 Candidatus Fimadaptatus sp. | reverse complement strand
CCTCCGAAGAAATTGCTACGAACCCGGCGTACACGCCGCCGGGTTCGATTAAAGTGCGAGAGGGCCTGCGGGCCCTCTCGCGCTCTCCCGGAGCTTCGTTGAAAGGCATGATGAGCTCTCCCGGAGATTTTTCGAAAGGCATGATGCGCTCTCCCGGGGATTCTTCGAAAGGCATGATGCCCTCTCCCGGCAGGTGGGGAGAGGGCATCATGCTTGCGCGGTGGGCAGCCGCAGCAAAATGGCGGGGGAACACAGTTCCTCCGCCATCGTTGTATATTTGGGGCCGGTATCATGCGGCCCCTAGCCATGCGGTCTGCACGCCCGGGGCCGCGCAGGCGTTACTTGCCGGCCTTCCTGTCCAGGTTGCGGTTGTAGAAGTACACGCCCAGGTTGAGCGATACCACAACGAGGTTGAATATGTAGACAGCCCACACGTACCAATCGACCACGCCGCCGCCCGCGACCTTGAAGGCCTTGGCGATGATGCCCGCGATGTAGCCGGTTATTATCAGCAGTATGAAGCCCAGGCTCATGGCCTTGGCCGAGCGCGCGCGGTAGTTCTTGACCAGGTTCATCGGCCACGAGCAGCCGAAGCAGATCAACATTACGGCTTCCAGTATCTGTGAGACCTTATCCATTGTACTTCCTCCCGCAACTGTAAGGCATACGCCTTTTATCGATAAAATTATAGCATTTGCGGCGCGGCCTTTCAACGAAGTATTGCTAAAGATAGTATTTCGTTCTCGTTATATGGCCTGTGAGCGTGGGCGGCCGGGGCGGGTGCGCCCGCCCGCATGGCGCGGCCAGGCAGAGCGCGGCTCCCCGCGTGACAGGCAGCTCGCCTACGCACCTGTGAGAGCGCGCAGCTCCGCAGCTCCTGCGCACCTCGATCGAGCCCGGCGGGTGTACGCCCGACACGCGGTGGGTCTGCGGCAGGGAAGCCTGCCCACTGTCGCAAGCCTGTTTTGCCATGCAAAAAGCGCCGCCCCTTGCGGGACGGCGCTTTGAAGCGCTACGGCTATCAGCCCTCGGTCACGGCCGGGGTAACGGCGGTGATGTGGGGGTTGGCGCCCTCGTACCAGTAGAGGAAGCCTTCCATGTCGATAACGTCGCCGATGTTCAGCGCCTTGACGGCGTTGTAGACCTCGGTGGTGTTGTCGCACAGGTAGGACTCGACGGTGAAGGTGTAGGTGGCGTCGCCCAGGGTCACGTTGAAGTACAGGTCGTCGCCGTCCTGGCCGGAGCCGTCCCACTTGTACAGGAAGGCCACGTCGTTGCCGTTGTCGTCCTGACCGGCGGCAGCCACGGTCATGCCCTTGAAGGCCACGAACTCGTTCTGATGGGCGATAAGCTCATCGGTGCCCAGCAGCTCGGTCACGTCGAGCGCGGGGGCGATGTAGCTGCCCTCCTCCAGCTCGAAGGTGGCGTCGACTATCTCGACCTCGCCGGACCACTCGGACTTGTAACCGGTCACCTTGATCTTGGCGCCGGGAACCAGCTTCTCGTAATCCTCAGCGGAGCAGGCCATGTTGTAGAGGAAGTAGGCGCCGTCCTTGTCCTGGGTGTAAACGGTGGCCTTGTCCTCCCACCAGGACTGCTTGGCCTGCACGTAGGTCTCGATAACTACCTCGGTGTCCAGCTCGGCGGCTACGTACTCGGCGTAGGTCATAACGCCCTCGGACTTGACGTCCGGCTCCACCACGGCCTCGTCGGCCAGGGCGAAGGAAGCGCTGCATACCATCGCGATGGCAAGAGCCAGCACCATCATTGCAGAAAGAAACTTTTTCATGACTATTCTCCTTCCAGATCGTCTCTTTTGGAACACACCAATATTATACCGCAAAATATGGATAAATCAACGCCGTTGTGCGGCCTTCGCCAATTTTTTCTTTTTTATTGCGCAAATAGCAACATAGGCTATCATCAGCGCCCACACTCCGGCCAGCGTGCCCAGCAGTATGCGGGAGGTGAGGGGCAGCTCGCCCAGCTCATCCCCGCCGCCGGAGTCCTCAGCGCCCTGATTGAGGTGATAGAGCGCGGCGGTGTCCAGGTAGAGCTGGTCTATGTAGGCGTCGTTTACCTCCTTCTTGCGGCGCACGGACTTGGTCACGTCCTCGATGAGCTGCCCTGCCGCGTCGCGCAGCGAGGCGGAGCCGTTGAATACCGGCGTGACGAAGGTGTTGGAAACGTTGTCCAGCAGCATGTTGACGGCGCTGAGCTTGACGCTGTAATGGACGTTGTCGTCCTCGCCCGCGCGGGCGAGGTAGTCCTGGTACTCGTCCGTCTCACGCGCCTT
>JBJEUC010000418.1:0-9451 GCA_051883635.1 Candidatus Fimadaptatus sp. | reverse complement strand
TACTCTAGGCTTTTAGCCTTTGTGCAAACCACCCGTTTGACGGGTGGTTTTGATTGCTCGGCGGGCGCGGGCAGGCTCCTGCGCGGAGCGTGGAGGGGCCGTGGCCCTGCCCGGCGCGAGGGCGGGCCGGGAGAGGGGCGGCGGGGATGTTCCCCCGCCGCTTCGCTTTGCCCGGCGGATGACCGGCATAGGGCGGAGCGGGCCGGGAGGGGCTGCGGCCCTGCCCGGCGCGAGTGCGGGCTGGGAGAGGGGCTGCGGTTTCGACCCGCATGGAATGGCTCCGCGGGGACCGGCCCCTGTCCGCCCGTCAAAATTTGTTTTGACAAACTGTGTTTTTTCATTTTGCCTTCATTTGGAACATGTAAGATAGGGCCATGGTCGAGAGGAGGTAAAGCAATGCGGGGAGCGGTTATGGCGGCGGCGCTGATGCTTATGATGCTTGTCCCGGGCACACCGGCCGGTGCAGCGGGGGATATCACAGGCGGAACGGGTACTTTGGCGGCGGCGCAGCAGACGGCCCTTGCGGAGGCGACGCCTTCGCCAACGCCTATGGCACAGCTGCTGGACGAGGAGGGCTTTATTGGGGCGCTGGGCATCGAGCCGCCCCTGGGCGAGGTCGATGCGCAGGCGGTAGCAATACTGCACGACCACTACCTCGGGCTGAGCGCGCTGCTGGACAGCGTGCGCGAGGCCGTAACGGGGGATGAGCTGGCCGACGTCGCCGCGCTTACAGCGCTTAAGCAGGCGACCGACGACATGGACGACGAGCTGGACGCGTTTGAGGACACCATCAAGGCCACATACCGCGCGGGCGGGCTGGAACGCTCGAGGTACGAGCTGTACCGGGCCGAGCTGGATTACATGGACGACGTGCTTGACCTGGCCGAGGACATGCTGGAGATAATACTCGGGGACGATTGGGACGACTGGGATGACTGGGAGGAGGACTGGAGCGACGGATGGACGCCGCAGAGCGCCGAGGAGCTTATCGGCTGGATGGCGGGGCATCTGACGCTTGAGTACCCTCACGGGAACTGCAACTGGGACGACTGATGCTGATACATCCGCCGCACGGCGTGGGACAGCACTTTTCCACAACCATTGTATCTGACAGGAGGATTAATGATTATGAAGAAGACTATCTCTGCCATACTGGCCACCGCGCTTACCGTTATGGGACTGGGAATATCGGGCCTGAGCCTGGCCTCCGCGCCCGCGATAGAATCGACCGAGTACAAGGGCAGCGGCCGAGTCGAGGTAGAGTTCACCCGCGATGTGGACTACAAAAACGCCAAAGTGACCGTAAAGGACTCCGACGGCAAGAGCTATTCCGCCAGCATAACCGGCAAGGATGACGACGAGCTCAAGTTCAGGGTATCCAACATAGCCGCAGGCAAGAGCTACACCTACACCATATCGGGCGTGCGCCGCGAGGGCACCTCGTCCTACGGCTCGGTGTCGGGCGGGTTCAGCGTGAAGAGCGCGTCGTCCGGCTCCGCCCCGGCTGCGGTGAAGATAGACGAGGTCGATTACGACTCCAGGGGCTATGTGGAGGTTGAGTTTGCCGGCAAAGTGAAGTATAATAACGTAAAGGTGACTGTTAAGGACGCGGACGGCAAGACCTACTCCGCCACCGTGCGCAGCAAGGACTCGGGCGAGATAAAGTTCCGCGTGCCCTCGATAGTGGAGGGCCGCAGCAAAAAGTACACCTTCACCATAAGCGGCGTGGCGCCCAGATCGGGCGACAGCTACGCATCGGTGAGCGGGAGCTTTTACGCATACGACGACTGACGGCGGCAGTGTGACGTCGGCACGGGCGGCGCTTGGTATGGCGCCGCCCTACTTTGACAGGGGAGGAGCATATGTACATACTCTATGTCGAGGACGAGGCGGCGCTGCGCGGCGCGACGCAAAAGCAGCTTCGGGCGCAGGGCATTAACGTGGACACGGCGGCCGACGGCGAGGAGGGGCGCTTCTTCCTCACCGGCGGGCAGAGGTACGACGCCGTGATACTGGACATAATGCTGCCCGGGGTGAGCGGCCTTGAGCTGCTGCGCGAGATGCGCGCGCGCGGCGACGCCACGCCGGTGTTGCTGCTCACGGCGCGGGACGCGGTGAGCGACCGCGTGCAGGGCCTGGACTGCGGCGCGGACGACTACCTCACCAAGCCCTTCGCCTTTGAGGAGCTGCACGCGCGGCTGCGGGCGCTGCTCCGGCGCGGCGCGGGCAGCGCCTCCAACGAGCTGACGGCGGGCAACCTCACGCTGGACATGAACGCGCGCGCGGCCCGGGTGGACGGCGCGCCGGTCAAGCTCTCCAGCCGCGAGTTTGAGATACTCTCCATGCTCATGCGCAACCGCAACATAGTGCTCACCCGCCGGCAGATAGAGGACAATGTCTGGCACGCCGACATGGACATAGGCTCGAACGTGGTCGACGTGTACATACGCGCGCTGCGCTCGAAGCTGGGCGAGGCGGGCAGCATGATAGCCACCGTGCGCGGCGTGGGCTATGTGCTCAGGTGCGAGCGATGAGGCTGACGGTCAAGGCGCGCCTGAGCGCGTCGATACTGATAACATCGCTGCTGCTGCTGGGCGGGGCGCTTATGGCGATACTGTTTTCCTATTATCAGCTGGGGCTCATGGACGCGTGGGCGCACGTGGAGGACATGGCGCGCGACGCCGAGAACGACGCGCATATGGACGTGCGCGGCCGCCTGATAATCGACAACAACGCCCTGATGTACTCCGAGGGCATAACCGTGGTCTATATGGACGCGGAGGGCGCGCTGCTGGGCGGGGCGTATCCGCTCTCCTTTCCGGCGGACGTGCCTATAGCGGCGGGGGAGAACCGCCGCGTGCCCGGATCGCCCAGCGACTGGCTGGTGTGCGACAGGCTCTCCGGCGACGGCTTTTGCGTGCGCGCGGTGATGTCGCTGCACGAGCTTGAGAGCAGCCTGCTAAGGCTGGCACTGGTGGCGGGCGTGCTCACGCTGGCGTTTGCGCTGGCGATGAGCGTGCTGGCCTGGCTGATGGCGCGGCATGCGTTTTTGCCGGTCAACCGGCTCATACGCCACGCCGATACCATACGCAGCGGCGGCCAGCTGGACGAGCGGTTGCCGGTGCCCGATACCCATGACGAGATAGCCGCGCTGGCGCGCACCTTCAACGCCATGCTGGAGCGCCTGGACGAGTCCTTCCGCGCCGAGCGCCAGTTCACCTCGGACGTGTCGCACGAGCTGCGCACGCCGGTGGGCGCGATAATCGCGCAGTGCGAGATGGGTCTGTCCGGCGGGGACGGCGATCGCGCCGCAGCGCTGGAATCGATACGGCATACGGCGGACCACATGGCTACGCTTGTGAACCGGCTGCTGATGCTGGCGCGCGCGGAGCAGGGGCGGCAGGCCGTGCAGGTCGAGCCGCTGGATATAAGGGAGCTGTGCGAATTTGCCTGCGAGTCGCTGGCGGAGCGCGCGCAGGAGGCGGGCGTCGAGCTGACGATGCTGCCCGGCGACGCTGCGCCGCAGATAGACGGGGATTCGGCGCTGATAGTGTCGCTGATAACGAACCTCATCGGCAACGCCATAAATTACAGCGACCCGGCCAAGCCCGAGCGCCATGTGCGCGTGAGCGTATCGGGCGCGGCGGGCGAGGCGTGCATCCGCGTCGAGGACAACGGCCTGGGCATCGCCCCGGAGCACATAAAGCGCATATTCGACCGCTTCTACCGCGTGGACGGCTCGCGCGGCGGCGAGGGCACGGGGCTGGGCCTGTGCCTGTGCGCGTGGATAGCGCGCGCGCACGGCGGCCGCATCGAGGTAGTATCGCAGCCGGGCGCGGGCAGCAGCTTTACGGTTGTGCTCACCGGCGCGCGGGCAGCGGTGAGCGCGGAGGAGGGTAGGGCTGTGGGGGCGTGAAGGCAAGGAATATGCGGCGGCGTGAATTGCCGGGAATAGCAGCGATGTGCTCTTGCGGATAGAGCTTTGCAGATGGAGTCTTGCCCTCAGGTGCGAGGTCGAGGCTTCTTGAGATTTGGTCCTGGCGAAGGGACGTGACTGCGATGAGTCACGTCCTCTTTATTTTTTGCGGCTATTGCGGAAGGGTTCAAAATCAATGGCGGAAGATAAAAAATCTTCCTGAAGATGGAATAATGTTATGGCTGCAGCGTGACATAACCGCACAATGACATATCGATGTGCCAAATTTAATGCGAATATGCATTTCTTAACGCCACTCGCTAAAATATTAAATTAAGAGCATGAAACAGAAAAGTGAAAATTGACTTGAGGTAAAGCCGATGCTATACTCGGCTTGCAAGACAAAGCAATCTTTGCAACTATGCGGGCGGAGGCGAAGGGAATGCATGACAACGTGACGGGATGCTCTGTTGATACGCGTGGCAGAAAGGACAGCAAAGGCAAACGGCTTGCAGTACGCATCAGTCAACAGCGATGGATGATACTTATGACGTTGCCGGCCGTGCTGGTAGTATTCGTGTTCAACTATATGCCTCTGTATGGCATAATAATCGCGTTCAAAAACTACAAACCGGCGCTGGGAATATGGGGAAGCCAGTGGGTAGGCTTCAGGTATTTCGAGCAGTTCTTCAACAATGCGTTTGCCTGGCGTACCATACGGAATACATTGATATTGAGCCTGTACAGTTTTGTATTTGGATTTCCCGCACCGATCATACTGGCTCTGCTGCTCAATGAAATAAAGAATCAGCGCTACAAAAAGCTGGTTCAGACGATTTCATACCTGCCCCACTTTATTTCTACGGTAATACTTGTGGGCTTGGTCAAAAATGTTCTGGCTCTGGATGGAATAGTCAATCGCATGATAATCCTGACGGGCAACAAGCCGGTGCTGTTTATGAGCTCGCCTGAGTGGTTCCGTACTATATATATTGTCTCGGGCCTATGGCAGAGCGTAGGATGGGGAACCATAATCTACCTGGCGGCTCTGTCGGGCGTATCGCCGGAACTGTACGAAGCGGCCATTATTGACGGCGCCAATCGCTGGCAGCAGATGAAATCGGTTACGCTCCCGTCGATAATGCCCACGGTGGTCGTGCTCATGATACTTAATGTACAGGGGATATTGAACAGCGACACGCAGAAGATACTCCTTATGTACAACCCCAATACGTATGAAACGGCCGATGTGATCGGGACATACGTTTACAGGGAGGGCATAGAATCTTCTCGATATGCGTATTCGGCAGCGGTAGGCTTGCTTACGAGCGCTGTGTCACTGATACTGGTGGTAACGGTAAACAAGATCTCTAAAAGCGTATCTGAATACAGTCTGTGGTAAGAGGAGGATAATGCCTGTATGCGAAAATATCGAAGAACAGCGGGCTCGATGGCATTTGATGTATTCAACCACCTGTTTATGATACTCATAATGCTGATCATGATATATCCGCTTATGAATGTTCTGGCGATATCCATGTCGTCAAAGGCGTATATAGATGCCGGCGAAGTGACGTGGTTTCCGCGTGGCTTCAACGTTGTCGGATATCAGTATATGCTGCGCGACAGTGAGCTCATCAATTCATACGGCTGGACCATAGCATATGCGCTGGGAGGCACCTTCCTTACGCTGCTGTTTACGTCGATGGCGGCATACCCTCTGGCGCAGAGCGGATTCGTGTTTAAGCGAGGCTTTACGGTGTTTTTGTCAGTGACCATGTTTGTAAACGGAGGAATGATTCCTACGTTTATACTCCTCAAGCAGCTGAAGCTGTTTAACACGTATTGGGTAATGGTGCTGCCGGGCTGCGTAAGCGCTTACAATACTTTTGTGTTCCGTTCATTCTTTCAGGGCATACCGTCATCGCTGCGAGAAAGCGCATATGTGGACGGAGCAAGCGACGTGAGAATATGGCTGCAGATCATACTGCCACTGTCCAAACCACTGCTGGCGACATTTTTCCTGTTCACCATGGTCGGCCATTGGAACAGCTGGTTCAATGCACTGCTCTATCTGACTGACAAGAATCGGTACCCGCTGCAGATGGTGCTGAGGCGGCTGGTCGTCCAGGATGACCTGGGCGGCATGTATGCAACCGACAGCGCCGCAGGCATATACGCTACCTCGTTTGGCATGCATACCAAGAATGCACAGATGGCGGCGGTGGTGCTGGCTATGGCGCCCATATTGGCAGTATATCCGTTTATACAGAAATACTTTGCCAAGGGAGTAATGATAGGAGCGATTAAAGGTTAATACAGTGTTGACAACGCCAGGGGGCGTATGCATAATATAGGAGGAGGGAAACCAATGAAGAAGCTTTTGTCGTTGACTCTGGTACTGAGCATGGTGCTCGTGATGTGCATGGCAACGCCTGTACTTGCCGAGCCGGAGACCGTCTCGCTCAAGATGTACCGCGCTATCTTCTCCAGCAGTCCGCAAGGAACTGTTACGGAAGAACGATGGCAGGCAATGATGGAGGATCACCTGGGGGTCAAACTGGATATTACCTGGGAGGAGCTGCCGTTTAGTGAATTCAACTCGAAGATGAGCGTTTACATGGCGGCCGGCGACTGGGCGGATGCATTCCTCGTGTCGAACTACTCTATGGACGATACCTATGAGTTTGGCAAGCAGGGACTGCTGGTCAATCTGGCGGACTATCTCGATGAAGACAGCTATTACATGAGCTATGTGAACGCTTCGGTCAAGAATAAGAATTATGCTTACGCTTCGGACGGAGGCATATATGCTTTCCTTGACGGTGCGGTTTCCGAAGGCGACCGCGGCGCGCAGTATACCTGGGGCGCCAGGTTTGATACCTTTAAGGAGCATGGCATGACCGTGCCTACGAGCATGCAGGAGATATACGACGCAGCCGTAGAGCTCAAGGCTCTGTATCCGGATTCCTATCCTGTAACCATCGGTTATGGCGATATGGAGCAGTGGCTCAAGCTGTATCATAGCCGCATAAGCCTGTACTACGATGGCGAGAAGTACGTCTATGGCCCGTACCGAGATGCCGACGCGCAGTATAAGGCGATAGAGTACCTCAACAAGCTCTACAATGAGGAGCTTCTGGATCCTGAATGGCAGACGGATACCAGCGACCAGTTCTTCACGAAATATCTGACCGGCAAGAACTTTATAAGCTCCGCTATCTGGGGCTCGCACTATGCTGAACGGCTCAACTACAATGAAGAGTATGACGTAGAGTGGGGAATGATAAACTATCCGAATACTCTTGAGGGCGAGCCCGGCTACCGCACCAGCGAACACGAGATAGGCAAGACTCTGAACAAGAGCTACGGCATTGTGATAAATGCTGCTTCCGAACACGTGGAGCTGCTGGTCGACATGATCGACTATCAGTATTCCGACGAGATGGTCAACCTGACGAACTGGGGTATTGAAGGCGAGACCTATACCGTTGATGAGTTGGGCGAGAAGAACTATGTCGACGAGATAATGAACGCTGCCAATCCTCCGGCGAAGCTGGCAGAGTACGGCGTCAACCAGTCGATGAGCTGCCGCTCCGGAATGATATTCCTGCCGCAGCTGAACGATGCGGGTGTAAAGCTGCAGGTGCCCAATCCGTATTACTACAACGGAGAATTTGGCACGATGGTGCATTGGGCATTCTATACGGTGGTCAGGGACGACTTCGACAACGTAATGCCCGTTGAACCTGCGAGGACGTCTTTCGATGATCTGGAGCTGGAGGACCTGTCTGTGAACAAGACAGCTCTGGATACGTACGTAAAGGAAGAACTGGTCAAGTTCATAAATGGTTCCCGTTCGCTTGATACCTGGCAGCAGTATGTGGACGATATGCCTAACTACGGCGATATAGACCTGATCGAGGAGATATACAACCGGCATATCGTTGCACAATAACGGCACATAACGACGGTGACAGCGCAGGGGCTATGCCCCTGCGCATAATGTATATGAAGCGCGATACAGATACAGGAGGCGTTGACATGAGACATGCAGGCTATTCAGGGAGCATACTCAACAAGGTGCATGTGCTCATGCTGGTGATACTGTTTGTGTTTTTGACATATGCAATAGGATTCAACTTTTATATGACAAGCATAATTGAAGACAACAACAGCGCTGCTGCGGATACGGAGTTCTCTTCCATTATGCAGCAGGTAAATGCGCAGATTACGGACCTGATGAGCGTGCAGAGCATACTGCAAACAGACAGCAGCTACATAACGATATATTCTTCGACATCACGCGGAGCCCAGAACCTGCGCCAGCCATACGTGCGGCTGCTCATGGAGAAACTGAAAAACTACGTTGATGCATCGTCCAACATGTCCGGGATTTTTGTCGCGCTGCCCACAATAGACATGGTGATAAGTCAAAATGGCCAGTGCTCGATGAAAACGTTTATGAATACTTACAGATGCAGCCAGCTGAACGCAGTGCTTATGGACATGGCGGAACAGCAGGGCTCGGGCATTGCAATGGGAACGTATACCTCGGACTACGGCGACATGAGCGGGAACCTGGACGTGGTATTCCATTACACAAAAGGCAACAACTACTCGGTTATAATCATAATGCTGTCGCGGGAGTATTTGGATGGAAAACTTGCGCGGCTGTGCAACGGCAAAGACGTAAACGTCTATATATTTGCCGAAACCGGCGAGCTGTATGCTCAATATGAATATACAAATGGGCTGATAGATACGACAACTGCATGGATGCTGGGCGAAAATTCCAGCACCACTTTGAATATAGATGATGACATGTATGATATACGCAGCGGAGCGTCAAATGGACTGCGCGTTGTGATGGCATACAGGCGCAATGGGTTCAGCAATGCCATGGCACAGAACATGCGCGTATTGTTGTTGTTCGTTGCGATATTTGTTGTACTGGTGCTACTGCTGTATATTGCCATACGCCGCTGGTTTTACAGGCCGCTAAAGAGTATACTCAATGTGCATGAGGCTGAAATGAGCGCACAGGGCAACGAGTATGCGCGCCTGAACCAGCTTATGGACAGCATGCACACAAACATGCGGTCGTTGGAAAAGCGCATACGGGAGAGCGAAGAAACCGCAAGACGCACCGCGAGCGATACATTGAATGCTATGTCGTGGGAGCAGACGCGATACTTTGTGGTCGAAAATGAGCAGCGGTACAGCGTATTCATGTTTGTGATAGAGGACGAAAGCGGAGCGCTGCTTGTGAGCGAGTGCCGCAAGTTCTGCCTGGAGCTGGGCAAAAGCTATAACATAAACATAGTATATGATCATGCCGACGTCTTTACCGGAGTTATAAGCTATGCGGATGAACGGCAGGTGCTGGACAGAATTGAAATGCTTTTGAAACAGGCAGGCGATACGAACGCCTTTGTGCATATGGGGATAAGCCGGAGCCATAGCGATGTTCAGCATATTACCGTGGCTAGCGAGGAGTGCCGAAAGGCCTTCTTCGCAAAGGATGGAAGGCTG
>JBJEUC010000417.1:0-2306 GCA_051883635.1 Candidatus Fimadaptatus sp. | reverse complement strand
GGTATCACGGTGGGCACGGGCGTGGGCGTGGGCACAGGCGTGGGCGCGCTGGTAGGCTTGCGCGTGGGCCGCACCTGCGGCACGTAATCGTCGCTGTTGTTGAGCGCGGAATCGTCGTTTATCCAGGACGGGTTATCGGTGGCCAGGGGCCTGAAGCCCGTCGAGGGGTCGGGCGTGGGCAGCATGTCCGCCGCGCTGGACGCCGAGGGCGAGGGCTCCGCGCTGGCCGTGGCCGAGGCCTGCGGCAGCAGCGTGGGCAGCATGTCGCTGCGCTGGTCGACCGAGTCGCGCGTGAGCATCCATATGCCCAGCACCAGCAGCAGCACGCAGCCCGCGCCTATCGCGCCCATCGTTATGCGGTTGCGGCGCTTCTGCAGGGCGTCCTCGTACTCCTCTTCCTCCTCCAGCTCCTCCTCGGTCAGCTCCTCATCCTCTGCGGGCGCTTCCTCCGCCTCCGCCGTATCAGCGGCCGCGGCACCCGCCGCAGCGCCTGCCGCGCCGCCGCGCAGCGCGGCCGCCTGGTTCTTGTTCACGGCCGCGTATATGCTGCCGTTGCCTTCGTACAGGCGGCAGCCCTGGCGCTCCATGCGCGCGCGCAGGGCCTCCATGCCGTCGGCGTACTCCTGCTCGCTGCCCGGCACGGGCGCGACCTCGAGCGTGCGCGAATCCCTGCGGGCAAACCTGCGCGGGAAATACTCGTATATGCGGATGCGCTCCTGCGTGCGCTGATCCAGCGCGGCGTAGATTATCGCATCCTCGGTCTGATTGAGCGCGCGCCCCACCACGTACCTGTCGCCTATGGCCGTGTTGGGCGGCAGATGCCGGGGATTGGACGGCTGGCTCTCATCGCCGCCGCAGTAGCGGCAGATGTTGCCGTCGTCCGTTTCGCGCATACAATATGTGCAGCGTCGCATATCTTCACTCCCATTCGTATTCAGCCGGGTATACCGGGTCAGTTATTTGACGCGCCACCGCGCGCAATCGTTCCTTTTTCCTTCATCCTTTGCGCGTCCCGCGCGAGCAGTTCCATCGCAAGCGCGCGCGTGCGCTCAAACAGCGCGTCCGGCTTAAGCGCCGCGTCCAGCGCCCTCACCCGCCCGGGCTCGCTGCGCATCAGCTCGTCAAAGCCCTCGCATACGCGCCGGTGGAACTCGCTCCTCTCGCGCTCTATACGGTCGTCCTCGCCCTGCCGCCGGGCGCGCGCCCGCTCGGGGTCCAGCCGGTAGAGCAGCGTCATGTCGGGCTCGAGCCCGCGCGTGGCCATGCGGTTTATGCCGCGCACGGCCTCCATGCCCAGCCCGCGCCCCGCGCCCTGATAGGCCATGCTGGAATCGACATACCTGTCGGCCAGCACCATGCCGCCCCTGTCCAGCGCCGGGCGCAGCACCGTCGAGGTGTGCTGGGCCCGCGAGGCCGCAAACAGCAGCGCCTCGCATTCGGCGGTCATGCCCTCCGAGCCCGTGTCCAGCAGCATGGCGCGTATGCGCTCGCCCAGCGGGCATCCGCCCGGCTCGCGCGTGGCCGTCACCTGCCAGCCGCACAGCTCGAGCCACTCGCGCAGCATGCCCAGCTGCGTGGTCTTGCCGCAGCCGTCTATGCCCTCGAAGGTGAGCATCAGCCCCGGCTCGGGCGCGGCGCCCTCGCAGAGCAGCTCCGCCAGATCGCCGACCGTCGGGCATATGTGCCGGGCCCCGGCCGCCTCCAGCTCGTCGCGCGCGCCGTAGCCGTACATAACGCCTATGCCGTCCACGCCCGCCCTGCGCGCGCCCTCCATGTCGTACATGCGGTCGCCCACCATGGCGACGCGCACGGCCCCCTCCGGCAGCGCGCGGCGGATGAGCTCCTCCTTGGGCAGGCCGGACTCGTCCATCGGCGCGGCGCAGATGCAATCGAAGTACGGCGCCAGGCCAAAGTGCTCCAGCACCTGATGGGCAAAGTTCACCGGCTTTGCGGTAGCCACCGCCAGGTACACGCCCCGCGCCTTCAGCGTGCGCAGCAGCGCCGGCACGCCCGGGTACACGCGGTTCTCCTGCCAGCCCACGCGGCTGTACCGCTCGCGGAAGAGCCTCACGCCCTCCAGCGCCTCATCCGGCGTCATGCCGTTGAGCCTTTGGAAGGAATCCAGCAGCGGCG
The DNA here is from genome assembly GCA_051883635.1 of Candidatus Fimadaptatus sp. Taxonomy (GTDB): domain Bacteria; phylum Bacillota; class Clostridia; order Christensenellales; family Aristaeellaceae; genus Fimadaptatus. The sequence continues at coordinate 173 of JBJEUC010000417.1, read as the reverse complement.
GGCCCACGTACAGCCGCTTCCACTCCTCGGGCAGCGCCCCCCGGCCCATGCGCTCCAGCGCGTATTCCACGCTGGCCACTATGCCGGGCGCGGAATCGGTCAGCGTCCCGTCCAGATCAAACAGCACACAATCGTACATATCACACATTATCCTCTCAGCGCCCGCCTCAGGC
>JBJEUC010000416.1:0-9467 GCA_051883635.1 Candidatus Fimadaptatus sp. | reverse complement strand
AAAGCAACACAGACCCCCTAGCCCCAACGTCAGCGCGCCGCGTAAGAACGCGCCGCGCTGACGCTGAATACCCATTGCCCCCACCCCATCTTCATGATATAATTCCTCCAACACAAGGAGGCGATTGCGCAGTGAATACCATCCACGCGATAGGATATACCCACTTCGACCCCGTATGGCTCTGGACCTGGGACGAGGCCATGGCCGGCATACGCTCCACCTTCCGCTCGGCGCTCAAGCGCATGGACGAGGAGCCCGACTTCGTGTACTCGTTCTGCTGCCCACCCGTGTTCGAATGGATACGCGCCACCGAACCGGACATGTTCGCCGAGATACAGCGCCGCGTGCGCGAGGGCCGCTGGGACCTGGACGAGGGCTGGTGGCTCCAGCCCGACGTGAACGCGGCCACTGGCGAAAGCTACGCGCGCCATGCGCTCCAGGGCCAGCGCTACCTCGAACGCTGGTTCGGCCGCCGCTCCACCACGGCCTTCAATTCGGATAGCTTCGGCCACGCCGCTACCCTGCCGCAGATACTCAAAAAGGGCGGCATATCGCGCTATGTGTTCAGCCGCCCCTCGCCGGGTGAGCAGGAGCTGCCCGATAGCCTGTTCATATGGCGCTCGCCCGATGGCAGCGAGGTGCTCGCCTACCGCATAGAGAGCACCACCAACACCAACCTCAATACCCCCGGCGGCGACATGCGCGCTGCCGCCCAGGAGCTCGCAAAGCGCGCAAACGGCCACGACATGATGCTGATATACGGCGTGAGCGACCACGGCGGCGCGCCTACCCGCCAGGCCATCGCCGAGCTGAAGCAGTTGAGCGCCGAGGAAAACGACGGGTGGCGCGTGCGCTTCGGCTCGGTCGCGGGCTTCTTCGACGCGGTCGATGCGCGGGCGCTCAGCACCTATCAGGGCGAGCTGCAGGTGCGCTTCTTCGGCACCTTCTCCAACCTGCCCGAGATAAAGCGCAACAACCGCCGCTGCGAATACGCGCTGCTGCGCGCCGAGGCCGCCTGCCACATGGCCTCGCTCTACGGCCGCCCCTACCCGCGCGCCGAGCTGGAGCAGGCCTGGAAGGATACCCTGTTCAACCAGTTCCACGACATAATCGGTGGCACCTGCATAAGCGACGCGTATCTCGACGCGCGCAACCTACACGGCCGCGCGCTGCAGACCGCCGGCGAATGCACCCACCTGGCGCTGCAGTACGTCGCCCGGGATATCGCCATGCCAGGCCATCTGTGGAACCTGGTGGTGTTCAACGCCGGGCCCGAGCCCTTCGCCGGCACGCTCGAGGCCGAGGTGCAGTGGGTCTGGGAGCTGGACTGGTACAGCGGCGGCCTGGAGGTCGTGGGCCCGGACGGCAGCGTGCAGACCGCGCAGATAGTGCGCGAGCAGAGCGTGATACCCGGCTTCCGCTCGCGGCTGGCCTTCCGCGCGGAGGTTCCCGCGCTGGGCTGGAGCGTGTACGAGCTGCGCCAGACCGGCAAGCCCGCCGCCCCCATCGCGCGCGGCGAGGCCGGCGATGCGGTCGAAACGCCCGCATGGCGCCTGGACATCGACCGCATGACCGGCGCGCTCTCGCTCACGCGCCGCGCAGACGGGCGCAGGGTGGCGCCGCTGCTCAGCCCGCTGGCGCTTGACGACGAGGGCGACACCTGGTCGTTCAACCGCTCCGCCTTCCTGGGCGAGGCCGAGCCCTTCCGCCTGGAAAGCGCGCGCGTGACCGAGCGCGGCGAGTACGAAACGGTGGTGCTGGTGCGTTCGCGCATGAACGATTCCTGGCTCGAGCAGCGCGTGACGCTCTACGAGCAGGAGCCCTACGTGGACGTGCGCCTGCGCGTCAACTGGAACGAGAAGCACCGCGCGCTCAAGCTGTGCCTGCCGTGCGGCGGGAGCGTCAAGGCTGCCGTGCCCTTCGGCGGCATCGAGCGCCCCGCCGACGGCCGCGAATACCCCGTGAACGAATGGCTGGACTGCGGCGGAGCGCGCGCGCTGCTGGACGGCATATCGGCCTACGACGCTCATGAGGGCCTTGCGCGGCTCACGCTGCTGCGCTCGCCCATAGGCGGCGACCTGCGCATAGGCGAGCTGGATGAGGACGCCGACTACTGGTACATATCGCAGGGCATATCCGAGGCCCGCGTGCGCATATACCCCGAGGCGCAGGGCTGCGCCGCCGCGCAGGCGGCCGCCTTCCTGGCCCCGCCGGTAATAGTCGACGAGTCCTGGCACGACGGCGGCCTGCCGCGCGTGCATTCGCACATCGCGTGCCGCGGCGAGGGCGTATGCATAAGCGCCCTCAAGCAGGCCGAGCGCGACGGCGCGCCCGTGCTGCGCGCGCACGAGACGCGCGGCGAGCGCACGCCGCTGCGCGTGGAGCTGGAGGGCTGCCCGCCGCTTGAGGCCGAGCTCGCGCCCTACGAGATAGCCACGTTCGTGTGCCGCGACCGCCGCTGGCGCGCGACCGACTTCCTGGAGGAATGACGATATGCACCCGCCCGGCGCGACAGTCGCGCCGGGCGGGTGTGGTCATGGGGCGCAGGGTGGAAGGAAGCGTGTCTGCGCGTTTGGGTAGGGTGTGGCGGTCGAACTGTGCGGAGCCTTGCGCGCGGAAGGTTGTGTATATCGATGAGTGGGGGTATGCGGAGGCGCTTTGTTGATTGTCCACAGCCGCCGCGCCTTCATCGCCGCGTTGGTCGATGACGGTTGTGCGGCCATTGCGCGTTGAGGGTTGCGGCGCACTTCGCCGCTGAGCATGTCCACAGCCGCCAAGCCGCCGTGCCGCGTTGGTCGATGACGGTTGTGCGCTGTCTGCGCGGAGGTCTGCGGCGCACTTTGCTGCTGAGTTTATCCACAGCCGCAACGCAACGCACGCCGCGTTGTTCGATGACGGTTGTGCGCTGTCTGCGTGGGAAGGATTGCGGCGCGCTTCGTTGCACCGCTTATCCGCAGCCGCCGCACCTGCCACGCCGCGTTGCGTGCGGAAGGTCGCGCACAATTCGAGCGGTACTCATGCGGCACGCTTTGCCGCTCGGCTTATCCACAGTCGCCGCGCCTTTCGCGCCGCCCTCCGTGAAGGGTTCATGCGCTGCTATTCACCGCACAGCGTGTCCACTCCATGCTGCGTTGCTCGATGACGGTCGTGCGCACACTGCGCGGAAAAATCGCGGCGCACTTCGCCGCCGAGCTTATCCACAGCCGCCACACCTTACGCTCCGCCCTCTATGCTTGGATAATAACACTTCGCCACTGAGCTTATCCACAGCCGCAGCACCCCACGCGCCGCCCTCTATGCTGGATTCATGGAAACGCAATTCGACGCCGAGCTTATCCACAGCCGCCGCGCCTTCATCGCCGCGTTGCCTGATGGCGGTTGCGCGCACACTGCGCGGAGGTCCGCGGCGCGCTTTGCCGCTGAGCTTGTCCACAGCTACAACGCCACGCACGCCGCGTTGCCCGATTGCGGTTGCGCGCACACTGCGCGGTAAGGTCTGCGGCGCGCTTCGTTGAGCAGATTGTGTCCGGACGACGCGTTGCTCGTTGACGATTTTGCGCACACTGCGCGTTGAGGGCTGCGGCGCACTTCGTTGCACCGCTCATCCACCTCTGTCGCCTCTTACGCGCCGCCCTCCATGCCGGGTTATACCAACTCGCTTCTCCGCCGGGCTTATCCACAGCCCCATCCTCCGCGCCGCGCCACGCGCTATCATTCGCTTCACGAACCGTCCAAGAGCCCTGCGGACGCACTTCGCCACCCGACTTATCCACACCCGCCGCATTGCCCGCTTGCGGCTACACGCAAACTATGCGGGGATGTCTGCGCCGCGCGAAGACGGTTTCATCCCCAGGCTCCCCCGCTCCCGCATCGCCCATCGCGCTCATATCTCCACCCGCACGCTCTCCCCGGCGGCCACGGCCACGCGCCTGAACGCGCCCTGCCAGTAAAGGCCCAGCGGCCGCGTGACGCTCTCCTCGTCCTCTATCATCACCTTCACGCACGCGTCGTAGGCGGTGGGATTGCTTATCACCAGCCGACCACCCTCCAGGCGGGCGTTCACGTGGTCGGCGGCGCAGACTATGCCCCGCGCGGGCAGGCAATATACGCCCGGTATCTCCAGCCAGGTAAGCATCAGGCTGACCTCGGGCCAGGCCGAGCCGCCGAATATGGAGTCGCCCACGTTCGACGTGCCCTCCCAGTCGGACATGTTCACCCGCTCGCACATCTCGCCGGGGTCAAGCAGTCCGCCCTGCACCATGCGTATGGGCCGGTCGGCGCGCGAGGCCACCTGCGGCATGAAGCGCGCCACCTGGCGCATTATCTCCAGATAGCGCACGTCGCCCGTGGCGCGGAAGAGCTTCAGATACGCCGCCGGGCTGAGCGTGCACAGGCCGGGCGCGGAGTGCTTGTTCTGCACGTTGGCCCACACGCTGCCCGCCGCGCGTATGCCCAGCCGGCCGAAGTAGCTCTCCGCCGGGAAGGCGTAGTCGTAGGGCACTATCCAGCTGCTCATCTGGTGCGCGGCGTCGCGCGCCATGTCCAGCCATTCGGAGGAGGGCTCCGCCTCGTACAGGCATACATAGCTCTCCAGCAGGCCCGCTATGCTCTCCGAATCCGGCGCCTGCAGTATCTCGCCCGGCCCGCCGGTGGTCACGCCGCGCGCTATCGCCGTCGCGTAGTAATGGCGCGCTATCTCGCGGGCCGCGCGGGCGTAGTCCTCGCTGCCGGTCACGCGCGCCGCCGCGCACAGCGCCGCCGGGGCAATGCCGCCCGAGGCCGAGCCGCCCACCTTTATCTCGCCGGTCTCACAGTTGACGAACTGGCCCAGCTGGCCGTAGCGCCGCCACAGCTTAACCAGCGCGTCGGCCGCGCGCACGGCGCTTGCGCGCACCTCCTCCGGCACGCGCTCGCCCATCGCCTCCAGCGCAATTATCTGCTTGAACATGAAGTAGGTGAGGTCGGCATGCTTGCGTATGAGCAGCAGGCAGTGCCTTTCCTCAAAGTGCCCGAAGCAGTCGTGATGCACCCGGCCATCATGCGCTATGCCGTAGTAGAACCCGGCCTTGCTCTGCATGCGTGCGGCGAACAGGAGCGTGCGCACCGCGCGCTCGCGCGACAGCGCGCTTCCCTCGCACATCAGCGGCAGCGTGCTCATGCCCCCGCCCACCCAGCCGGCCTGCCACTGGCCGAACACGGACGTGTCGCGCTCGTCCTGCGCGTTGAGCGCATACATGCCCTCCGCCTCTATGAAATGGGTGCGGTCGTATTCGCGCTCGGCGTCGGCAAAGAAGTGCGAAAAGGGCGCGCTGGCATGGGCGCGCGCGCTGTCCGCCATTGCGGCGCGCAGAGCGAAGAACTGCTCATAAAGCTGCGGCACGTCGCGGCAGGGCCCCGCGTGTACGCGGTGCGCTATCCGTATCTCGTCGCCCGCGCGCACGGCCATGGGCGCGTCGGCCCCGGGCAGCGGCCTGAGCGAGGGATAGCCCTCGTACCAGCGATATACCAGCCTGCGGGCGGCGGGCGCGCGCAGCGTTATCGTCAGCTCGTCGCCGCGCTGCTCCAGCGTCACGCCCAGGTTCAACCCCCGCGCCTGCTGCCCGAACTCCAGTATGAAGCTGCGCCGGGCGACGCGGTCCAGCACGCACACGCAGGGCGCGGCCATGTCGCCCGTGGTCACGTCCATGAAGGAATCGCCCTCGCGGCTCAGGCGCGGCACCTCGGTCATGCGCACGGGCACGTCCAGGCCGAACTCCTCCTCCGTGAACATGGGCGGGTACTGCCGGTGGACCGCCTCGAAGCGGTTGCCGTCGTAGGCGCAGGCCGGTATCATTATATACGTACTGTCCGCGGGCGCGTGCAGAGTGTAGCTGACCCAGTACGCGGCGCTGTCGGCATCCTCAAGCGCCGTGAACACGGTGTTTTTCGCGTCTGACGCCACGCGCACGCTTGCATCATCTCCGGCGCAGCCGTAAGTCATCTCGTATCGCATGTATGTACTCTCCTTGTGATTGTACGGGGCCGCCGGGGCGTCCCCGCTCCATTATAATACCTGCGCCCGGCGAATACAACCTCTGCCGCCCAAAGCCGCGCGGAGAAGCGGCGCTTTGCAAACGCTATTCAAACACACTTCTTACCCGTTCATTTATTCAGACTGATTTAAGCCAGGCGCGCTATAATTGCGCCATCGCAGGCACGGCGGAGCGCAGATTGCCCGCCGCCCGCCCACCTCATCCATACGGGAGGCGACGCATACGAGTCAGTATCAGGATACCTTCAAGCGCGTGGAGAAGAAGTACCTGCTCCGGCGCGGGCAGTACATGGAGCTGCGCCGCGCGCTGGACGGCCATATGGTCTGCGACCGCTTCGGCCTGCACACAGTATGCAACATATACTTCGACACGCCCGACTACGCGCTCATACGCCGCTCGCTGGAAAAGCCGGTATATAAGGAAAAGCTGCGCATGCGCAGCTACGGAGTGCCCGGGCCCGACGACCAGGTGTTTCTGGAGATAAAGAAGAAGTACAAGGGCGTGGTCTACAAGCGCCGCGTGGCCCTGACGCTGGAGGAGGGCACGCGCTTCATGCGCATCTGCGCGCTGAGCGAGGAGGACTTCCGCCTGCGCAGCGCCGTCGAGGGGCAGATAGTGCGCGAGATAAACTGGTTTGAGCGCATACACTGCGCGCGTCCCCGGGCCTATATCGCCTATGACCGCGTAGCGCTGTTCGCTCCCGACACGCCCGACCTGCGCGTAACGTTCGATTCCGCGATACGCTGGCGCGGCGACCGGCTCCGGCTGGATTCGCCCCCCAAAGGGCTGAGCCTTCTGCCCGGGGACAGTGTGCTCATGGAGATAAAGATACCCGGCGCGCTGCCCCTGTGGCTCAGCCATGAGCTGACCCGCCTTGGCATATTCCCCACGACCTTTTCCAAATACGGCGCCTGCTATCGCCGCTTCATCGCGGACAAGGGCGCCGACCTCATGAAAGGATGCGATCACAGTGCTTGACAGCATTATCGATTCCACCGCAGCGTCCATCTCCCCGGCCACGATGCTCATCTGCACGCTCAGCTCGCTGTTGCTGGGCATAGCCGCCGCCTTCATATACATGTACCACAACACCTGCAACCGCCGGTTCGTGATAACGCTGGCGCTGCTGCCCGCCATGGTGCAGCTGGTGATAATGCTGGTAAACGGCAATCTGGGCACCGGCATTGCGGTGATGGGCGCGTTCTCGCTGGTGCGCTTCCGCTCCGCGCCGGGTAGCGGGCAGGACATAGGCGCGATATTCCTGGCCATGGCGCTGGGCCTGGCCACGGGCACGGGGCACATCGTGCTGGCGCTTCTGTTCCTGATAATACTGGGCGGCGCGTACCTCGCGCTGGAGAAGTTCGGCTTCGGCCGCATAAAGCGCCCGGTGCGCGAGCTGAAGATAACCATACCCGAGGATCTGGACTACGACGGCGTGTTCGACGACCTGCTGAGCACCTACGCCTCCTCCAGCGAGCTGATAAACGTGCGCACGACCAACATGGGCGCGCTGTACGAGCTGAAGTACCTCGTCACCCTGCGCGACCCCGCCCGGCAGAAGGAGTTCATAGACCAGCTGCGCTGCCGCAACGGCAATCTGGGCATATCGCTGGGGCGCGTGTCCTCGCGCAGCGACGAGCTGTAACTCAGGCGCGCCCTGCCCGGCAGTCGGGCCTTTGACCGGGCCGGGCGGTCGGATGAACATACGATTGCGCACCGGCACGGCTTAGGCTGTTGCCCGGCGCGTGTGGTGCGTGATGTGCGACCCATGCTACGGGCAATGGTGGTTCACGCCGCCAAAGTCACGGAGCGTCCGACGCACATGCCGCCGGATACGGCCGAAGTGCGGGAGGGTGTTGGCCCTGACTGTCGCTCTTGCCACGCACGATATCTACCGGGAGAAGCGGTTTTGCTCTGGCAAATGGGCTTTCCCGCAAAAGCTGCCGCGCGTCCGGCGCACATGACGCCGGAGACGGTCGAAGCGCGATAGGATTCCATCCCTGACCATCGCTCTTTCCAAACGCGGAATCTGCCGTTCATCCCTCGCTCTCCCGCAGCACTCTCCCCCAAGTGCCACCGCAGCGCCCTCGCCGCTGCCCCCGGGCCGACCATCCCGCAGGGCCCCGCAAGCGCCCTGCGGCCCCGGGCCCGCTTAACTCCGTTCAGGCGCGGAGCATTTGCTTACGCTTGATAATATACATTCCTCCTCTTATCCAAATCCCAAACCTGTCCCCGGCGGGCTCCCCACCGCCGGGGACTCCTTTGTCCCGCGTCAGGGCGCGGCGCTTTCGGCGGCCTGCGCCTCGGGCAGCCACTCAAGCGGCGGCACGCTCTCGCCCTCCGCCCACACCTCGAAGTGCAGGTGCGGCGGCAGCAGCGCCTCGCTCATGGCGCTTGCGCCTATTGCGCCTATCGCGTCGCCGGCGCGCACCCGGTCGCCCTCGCTGACCAGGTCCAGCGACATAAGGTTGGCGTAGCGCGCGACCACGCCTTCCTCTGTGCGCAGTTCCACCACGTTACCCAGCAGCGACTCCCGCCAGCAGCGCGCTATCTCGCCGTCGGCGCAGGCCACGGCCACCTGCCCACGCGCGCCCGCTATGTCTATGCCCGCGTGGGTGGCGTACAGCCCCAGCGTCTCCTGGTAGACCAGCCGCCCGGTCTCGTGCCCCATGAGCAGCTCGCCCTCCAGCGGCCACATGGCCAACCGATGCGCGCTCTCCGCGACCGGCTCCCCGGCAGGCAGGCCGCCCGCCGAGGCCTGCGCCGCGCTCACGTCGCCCGTGAGCTCATCGGCCACCGTGCTGGGCGCGGGCGAGGGCGCGGGCTCAGCGTTCAGCTCGCCGTACCCCATCACGCCCGCCGCCGCGCCCGCAAACACCATCAGCGCGCATATGCCCACGGCCACATAATAGCCATAGCGGTCGAACGCGCGCAGGAACGCTCGGCGCGCGCCCGAGCGTTGCGGACGCGCCGCCTGCGCGGCATGAGCGCCGTGCGCGCGCCTGCGGCGGCACACCATCGCGCCCGGCACAAGCGGGGACACGCGCACCGCGCGCCGTCCCCGCGCGGCCCCGGGCGGAGCCTGCGGCGGGCGGCGCACCAGTCGGCCCGGCGCGTCGTCCTCGTCCATCGAAAAGTGCCATATGTGCGGCGGTCGGAACCATATCTGCTTCATCGCTTTCACCTCGCTGTCAGTATGCCCATTCCGATACAAAAATTGCATACAGGCAGGCGCGCGGAGCGCAAAAAGCGGCGGATGACGTTGCGCCTGCCGCCGACAAAGCGTGGGCGGAGGAAGCCGACCGCGGCCGCCCTACGCCCCCGCGCAGTCACCGCATATCACCTCGACAGCAACGATTGAAGCGCGGGCAAGCCCACGGCGCACAAAAAGTGACGGACGGCATTGCGCCCTCGCCGGCAAAGCGTGTGCAGGGG
>JBJEUC010000415.1:0-2311 GCA_051883635.1 Candidatus Fimadaptatus sp. | reverse complement strand
TCACCCGGGCTATGACAACGATGATATGGGGCTCCGGGCAGCTCTCGTCGAGCCTGATATCTATCTTCATACGCTCACCCCCTTTCCACGGGTACAGTATAATACCTACGGGAGGCAAGCGCCACCGTTTTTATGCAGGCGGTCGATATCGGCCCACAGGCGGCAAATGCCCGCGGCGCGGCGCATATGCTTTATGCGGACGCCCTGACTCCGCGCGGGCGACATGCCCTCGGCTCCCCCGCCCTGCCGGGCCGGGCGGCGGCAACTCCATACATTGCTTTAACCTTTTCATGCGTTGACTTTTTTAATAAGAAGGATTACAATATGTCGGCCATGAAATGGCGCAACCTTATTTGAAGGAGGCGGGCTGATGTTCTTTGTGCTGTTTGCCTTTTGGCTGATATTGAACGGGCAATGGACTGCTGAAATCGCCGTGACGGGGCTTGTGCTCAGCGCGGCGCTCTACCTGCTGATATGGAAGTACATGGACTATTCTCCGCGCAGGGAGTGGGAATGTGTGCGCCGACTGCCGCGCGCGTTGTGCTACCTTGGGTATCTGGTGGGCGAGGTGTTCAAAGCGGCGTGGGCCACGACCAGGCTGATATGGTCCCCGCGCCTGATAGCCCAGCCCGAGCTGGTCTCGTTCCGCACGAGGCTCAGGACGCGCTCGGGCAAGAACATACTGGCCAATTCGATAACGATGACCCCGGGCACGATAACCGTGGACATACGCAAGGACAAGTACCTGGTGCACTGCCTGGACGAGACCATGGCCGAAGGGATAGGCGCCGATATGGAGAAGCGCATACTGCGTTTGGAGGAGGGCGGCAAACATGGCCGAGGCGTATAACGCGCTGTATTCGGTGGCTCTGGGCGTGCTGGGGCTGCTGCTGCTGGGTTGCCTGGTGCGGGCCATACGCGGGCCGCGCATAGCCGACCGCATAATCGCGATAAACATGATGGGCACGCTGGTCGTGATAACGATATGCGTGCTGGCGTTCCTGATGCACGAGGGGTACCTGGTCGACGTGGCGATGATATACACGATGCTTTCGTTCCTGGCGGTGGTGCTGCTGACCAAGGTGTACATAGGCGTGAGCAGGGCCAGCCGCCGCAGTACGGCGCGCAAGGAGGACATTAAGGATGCTTGAGTTTCTGCGCTTTGCGCTGTGCGCCGCGCTCACGCTGTGCGGGCTGGTCGCGCTGATATCGGGCGTGGTGGGCGTGTTCCGCTTCCACTATGCGCTGAGCCGGCTGCACGCGGCCGCGCTGCTGGATACGGTGGGCATAATGCTGATGCTGGCGGGCGTGATGGTGGCCGAGGGGCTCACGATAGCCACCGCCAAGATGATACTGGTGATACTCTTTCTGTGGCTCACCAGCCCGGTATCCTCCCACCTGATAGGGCGGCTGGAGGTATCGATAAACGACGAGCTGGACAAGGACATGGCCATACTGGACGAGGACGCCGTGCGTCACGAGAAGGAGGGCGACTGAAGTGCAGTTTCTGAACATAATCCTCCTGATATTCATAATCGTCTGCGCGCTGTCGGTGGCGTTTACGCGCAATCTGCTCACGGCGATAGTGATATTCATGAGCCAGAGCCTGGCCATGTGCCTGATATGGGTGATACTGCAATCCCCCGACCTGGCCATAACCGAGGCGGCGGTGGGCGCGGGCATAGACACGCTGCTGCTGTTTGTGACGCTGAAGAAGATACACGCGATAGACCAGACCAAGGGAGGCGAGGAGCATGGCGAAGATCAGAAGTGACTACGAAAACAGCTGGTGGCCGCGCTTCCTTCGCTGGCTGAAAAACGGCTCCGACGCGCTGGACCGGGACATGCAGGAGGAGCTGGCCTCCTCCGGCGCGGAGCACCACACGGCGCTCAACACCGACGCAGCGGCCATGGAGAGCAGGCACGACGCGCGCGTAATGGAGGGCCTGCAGAATGACCAGCGCGCCTACGAGCGGCTGCACACCTGGCGGCGCAACAAGGGCGCAAAGGTCGTCAGGCGGCTGTACATGCTGCTGTCCGTGGTGGTGTGCTTAAACATCATATGGGTGCTGCTTGAGACGGCGTCCTATCTGCCGCCCTTTGGCAGCCCCGACAACCCCGTTAACAACGAGGTGAGCCAGCGCTACATCGAAAAGGGCATGGAGGAGACCGGCGCGGTCAACATAGTGGCTGGCATGATACTGGACTACCGCGCCTTCGATACCCTGGGCGAGAGCAACGTGCTGTTCGTGGCGGCCTGCTCGGTGCTGATACTGCTGCGCATATCCTCGGAGAAGAACGACCGCTCCGC
>JBJEUC010000414.1:0-2330 GCA_051883635.1 Candidatus Fimadaptatus sp. | reverse complement strand
ACCGTGAGCGAGGGGCAGATGACCGCGCGCATGACCATGGGCGGCACCGGCTATCTGTACGTATGCATGGCCACCGGCGAGGAGGCCGCCGCTGCCGACGAGAGCAGCTACATACCCTTTGAGGAGAGCGAGAGCGGCGAGCACAGCTTCACCGTGCCCGTGGAGGCGCTCAACGCCGCGCTGCCCTGCGCCGCCTTCAGCAAAAGCAAGGAGAAGTGGTACGACCGCACGCTGGTGTTCCGCGCCGATTCGCTGCCGATAGAGGCGATAAAGGACGAATACAAGGTCACGCCCGCGACGCTGGGCCTTGCCGACGGCAGCTACACGGTAGAGGTCGCCCTGTCGGGCGGCTCGGGCCGTGCCAGCGTGGAGAGCCCGACCGCGCTGCGCATCGAGGACGGCGTCGCCTGGGCCGTCATCACCTTCGGCAGCCCCAACTACGACTACATGATAGTTGGCGGCGAAAAGTACCTGTGCATCAATGAGGAGGGCAATTCCTCGTTCGAGATACCGGTAGCGGCGTTCGACCTGCGTCTGGGCGTAAAGGCCGACACCGTCGCCATGAGCCAGCCGCACGAGATCGACTACGCGCTCCTGTTCGACTCGGCGACGATACAGGCGGCCCAATGAGACGGGTCGCCGCCGCGCTGTGCGCGCTTATACTGCTAATGTGCATGCCCGCGCTGGCCGACGGGGCGCAGCGCGAGGAGCTGCAATACGCCCAGCAGTTTACCATAGACCATCTGGAGGGCGGCTGCACGCTGCTCACCATCGCCGGAAGCGACCGCTTCCTGGTGGTGCCCGAGGGCTGCGCCGCGCCCGACGGCCTGGACGAGGACACGGTCGTGCTCACTCAGCCGCTTGACGGCATATACCTGGTGGCCACCTCGGCCATGGACCTCATCCGCGCGCTGGACTGCGTCGATACGATACGCCTGTCCGGCACGCAGGAATCGGGCTGGTACATAGCCGAGGCCGCGCAGGCCATGCAGCGCGGCGACATGCTCTATGCCGGCAAGTACAACGCGCCCGACTTCGAGCTGATACTGGACGAGGGCTGCCGCCTGGCGATAGAGTCCACGATGATATACCACTCCCCCGACGTAATGGAGCAGCTGGAAGCGCTGGGCATACCCGTAATGGTGGAGCGCTCCAGCTACGAGACGCACCCGCTGGGCCGCATGGAGTGGATAAAGTTCTACGGCGCGCTGCTGGGCCGCGAGGAGCAGGCCCGGCAGGTATTCGACGCCCAGCTGGCCGCGCTCGACGGCGTGCTGGGCAACGAGGGCACCGGCAGGACGGTGGCGTTTTTCTACATCAACTCGCGCGGACTGGTAAACGTGCGCAAGCCCGGCGACTACATCGCGCGCATAATAGAGCTGGCGGGCGGCACATACGCGCTCAGCGAGGCGCTCGCCGGTGAGGAAAACGAACTGTCCACGATGAACATGCAGATGGAGGACTTCTACGCCGCCGCGCGGGACGCCGACTACATCATCTACAACAGCGCCATCGACGGCACGATCTCTTCGCTGGACCAGCTGCTGCAAAAGAGCGAGCTGCTTGCGGATTTCCGGGCCGTGCAAAACGGCAACGTGTACTGCACCGAGCAGAACCTCTTTCAGGAGAGCATGGGCCTGGGTGGGCTGATACTGGACATAAACCGCATGCTCACCGCCGACGACGCCCCGCACGCGGACTACGACTATCTGTACCACGTGGATTGACGAACCCCTACAGCAATGCTCCCTCCGCCGCATCCGGCGCGGCGAAGGGAGCATTGCCTTTGGACAGACCGGAGGGGCCCTTTGTGGAAGGCAGCGGGCACGGCCTCACCGCGGCCGTGCAAAGGGAGGCTCCGCCCTGTCACGCGCCCGGTGCGGGCGAGACGGTTTCCCGCAGGCCCCCCTTCCGCCCGGGTGTCGATGCGGACTCCGCATCGGCGCGGCGGTGGGAGCATTGCCTTTGGTCAGACCGGAGGACCCTTTGTGGAGGGCAGCGGGCACGGCCTCACCGCGGCCGTGCAAAGGGAGGCTCCGCCCTGTCACGCGCCCGGCGAGGGCGAGACGGTTTTCCGCAGGCCCCCTTCCGCCCGGGTGTCGATGCGGGCTCCGTATCGGCGCGGCGCATCGCCTCCATATCACATATGAAAAAGAGACCCGTCCGTCAGGACAGGTCTCTTTGGCGTTTGCCGTATTACTTGGCCAGAGCCTCTTCGACCGCGACCGCGCAGGCCACGCTCGCGCCGACCATGGGGTTGTTGCCCATGCCGATAAGGCCCATCATCTCAACGTGCGCGGGCACGGAGGAGGAGCCGGCGAACTGGGCGT
>JBJEUC010000413.1:0-2332 GCA_051883635.1 Candidatus Fimadaptatus sp. | reverse complement strand
GGCATGGTGGAGCTGGGCGAGCGCGAGGAGGAGCTCAACCGCGAGTTCGGGCGGCAGATGGCCCGGGCCTGCGAGGCGGCGATACTCATGGGCAAAAAGCGCTCGGCGCCCATACGCGAGGGCCTCATCGAGGCCGGCTTTGACGAAAAGAGCATATTCGTCGTCGATTCGCTGGACGCGGCCCTGCCGATACTGGGCGCGCTGGGCGCCGACGTGACTCTGTTTGAAAACGACCTGCCCGACAACTACGCCGAATGACGCGCCGGGCGATACGCAATATTGGAGGAGTATTCTTATGAAGCTGAAGGTTGCGGTGATATACGGTTCCCGCACGTGCGAGCATGACGTTTCCATTGTGAGCGCGCTGCAGGCGATGGACAATCTGAACAGGGACGAGTACGACGTGGTGCCGGTCTACATAGCGCGCGACGGCCAGTGGTATACCGGACAGATGCTGCGCAACATTGCGTTTTACAGCGCCTTCAGGCCCTCCATGGTCACGCGCGTAGCGCCGGTGATGAGCGACGACGGCAAGCTCACGCTCATGCCCGTAAGCTCCATCGCGCCGCACGGCGTAAAGGGCATGCTCAAGGTGCTGATGAGCAACATGAACCTGGGCGAGGAGACGGTGGAGAAGTGCGACGTGGTGCTGCCGGTAATGCACGGCATGAACGGCGAGGACGGCACGCTGCAGGGCCTGCTTGAGCTGTTCAACGTGCCCTATACCTCCTCGGGCGTGCTGGGCAGCGCGCTGGGCATGGACAAGATAGCCATGAAGCAGTTCTTCAGGGGCTGCGGCCTTCCGGTGTTGGAGGGCATGTGGTTTTCGCGCAGCGAATGGGCGGCGGGCCGCGAGGGCGTGCTCGACCGCATTGAAAGTACCTGCCCCTATCCGGTGTACGTAAAGCCCGCCAATCTCGGCTCCTCCATAGGCATATCCCGCGCGACCGACCGCCAGTCCCTGGTAAAGGCGATAGAGACCGCGGTGGAGTACGACCGCCGCATACTGGTGGAGCGCGGCATAGAAAAGCCCCGCGAGATAAACTGCTCCGCGCTGCGCGTAAAGGGCGAGGTGCGCTCCTCGCTGTGCGAGATGCCGGCCAGCTGGGAGGAGTTCCTCACGTTTGACGACAAGTACCTGCGCGGCTCCAAGTCGGGCAAGGGCCAGGGCATGGAGTCCCTGGCGCGCAAGGTGCCCGCGCCCATAGGCGACGAGCTGACCGCGCGCATACAGCGCATGACGCGCGAGGTCTATCAGGCGATGGACTGCAAGGGCGTGGTGCGCATAGACTACATGCTGGAGGGCGACGAGCTGTACATAAACGAGATAAACATGATACCCGGCTCGCTGGCGTTCTACCTCTGGGAGCCCCTGGGCATCAGCTTTAGCGACATGCTGGACTGCATGATAGAGGACGCCTTCGCGGCCCATGCGGAGAAGAACCGCTCCGTGTTCTCGTATGACAGCAGCATACTGAGGAGCGTGCAGGGCGGCGCCAAGGGTGCCAAGGGCGGAAAGCTCGGCGGCAGCAAGCTGCACGCGGGCAAACTCGGCTGACATTGCGCGGCGCGGCTATCGGGAGCGGTAGCCGCGCCGGTTTTGTATGGGCGCGGGGCGGGGGTATGGCAATATGCGTCTGCGCAACCGGCCACGCGTACGGACAACCTGAACAGCCCCGGCCCATGCAAAGTGCATGTGCCGGGGCCGCATACTGCATATGGCGGGGCAAAGCGGCGCACGCGCTCACTCCTCGATTCACCCGCATAGCGCGCCTCCGTGACAGGCAACCAAACATCCCCGGCCCATGCAAAAGCGCATGTGCCGGGGATGCATATCTCATATGGCCGTGAGCGCTGCCGGGCGTCACTTCATGCCGAACATGCGCTCCTTGAGGTCGAGGTAGTACAGGTAGTCCTCGGGCTTTACGTTGGGCGGGCAGCGATGGTCGCAGAAGGGGATGTAGCCGCCGCGCGCCACATACTTCTCCAGCGATTCGAGGTACTTCTTTATCGCCTCGGGGCCCTCGCCCAGGCGCATCTTGTCCACGCCGCCCATTATGCGCAGCTGGCCCTCGTACTGGTCCAGCAGCTCGCCCGGGTGCGCGCAGGAGTTGACCTCGTAGGGGAACAGGCAGTTGATGCCGCCCTCGAGCAGGTAGGGGAGTATCGGCCGCACGTCGCCGTCGCAGTCGGTGTACCACAGGTCGATGCCGTACTGGTCGAGCTTCTTGCGTATGCGCTTGTAGCGCGGCATTACCACGTCGCGGAAGAAGGGCACCGAGACTATGGGGCCGTTCTTGAAGCAGATGTCCTCCCAGCCCGAGGCGTAATC
>JBJEUC010000412.1:0-9591 GCA_051883635.1 Candidatus Fimadaptatus sp. | reverse complement strand
GGTCTCCACCGGTATGTTCTCCACCGGATAGGCCTCAACGCTCGTTATCACCGAGCTGGTTGAGGTGGACAGCGTGCCGTACTCCACAGGCTTTTGATGCTCGTCAAGCAGCGCAAAGGCCACCGCGCGCGTCACCTGTCCGGTGGTCTTGAGGTCGGTCAGGTCCATCACCGCGCGGGCGTTGGTCACCTGCTCCACCTGCGAGGCCGGCCCGATCACGGTGACTATGGTGGGGTTGCTCTGGGGCGATGAGTACCAGCACTCGGCGTCGTCCGTGCCCTTGAGCTGCACCTCAACCTGCACGTTGCGCGTTGCCAGCTCGTCCACATTGAGCGTGACCGAATCGGGATATATGCCGGTAACGGTGCCGTAGACCGTGCTGGCGGTGAGCGGTATGGTCTGCTCGCCCGTCTCGCGTATGCGCGAAAGGTCCAGCTCCACGCGCACGTTGTTGCTGGTCACGCGGTAATAGTCGCCCTGCGTGACCTCTATCGAGACGCGCACCTGGGGCAGTATGTCGCTCAGCACCTCGGTTATCGCAAGCTCACGGCTGTCCAGCGTGGACTGGTTGGTCGTGGTCACGTACATATTGGTCAGCGTGCGCTCGCGGGTTATGGTGGTATCGTTGGTCAGCACAAAGCACCACAGCCCTACGGCCAGCACCAGCGAGAATATCTTCATCCAGAAGTTGCTCAGCACCGCGCGCTTTATCCAGCCCCATATGCTTCTTAGCACATTCTTAAGCGTGTTCATTTGCCCGGCCTCCGTTTCAGCAGCTGGCGGAGCCTGCCGGGCTGCGGTTCGCCGTATATCTTGTGCAGCAGCTCAGCCAGGGACTTGGCGTCCAGATAGCGGCTGAGCTTGCCGCCGCGCGCCATGGATATCACGCCCGTCTCCTCGGACACCACCAGCGCGATGGCGTCGGTGGTCTCGGTCACGCCTATCGCCGCGCGATGGCGCGTGCCCAGGTCGCGGCTTATGGACTGGTCGTCGGTCAGGGGCAGTATGCACGCCGCGGCATATACGCTCTCGCCGCGCACGACCACCGCTCCGTCATGCAGCGGCGTGTTGGGCTCGAATATGTTCTCCAGCAGCGCCGAGGATATGCGCGCGTCCACCAGCGTGCCGCTCTCTATCACGTCCTTGAGGCCCGTGTTGCCCTCTATTACTATCAGCGCGCCCACCCGCCTGCGCGCCAGGCGCGTAAGCGCGTCCACAAAGGCGTTCACTATCCGCTCTATCTCCAGGTCGTTGCTGCGCGCCTTGGTGTTGGCCAGTATCCTGCCGCGGCCTATCTGCTCCAGCGCGCGCCGCAGCTCCGGCTGGAATATGACCACCAGCAGCACCGCGCCGGTGTTTATCAGCTGCACCAGCACCCAGTTGAGCGCCCGCAGCTTGACCGCCGCCGATATCCAGGTCATCATCAGTATCACTATCATGCCCTTGAACACCGAAGAGCCGCGCGTCTGCCGCGTAAGCCTCAGCAGCTGGTATATGAGAAAGGCCACTATCAATATATCCAGAACGTCCCGCCAGTCGGGACGATAGAACACGTTCCAGTACAGCTCGGTCAGCTGTGCCCACAACCACTCCAATAGCTCACCCTCTTGCCGCCTTTATCGGCCCCATCGGCGCGGGGCCGCAATTACATTATAGTATATTTTTTTAAGTTGCGAAACCCATATTTTGAAATAAACCCCATCAAACTGACGAAAAAAGCGCCTGCGCCCGCCGGGGCCGACGCCCGCCTGCGCCGGGCGGCATGAGCGCCGGGCGCGGGGCGACGATGCGCGGGGTGCGCAGGAGAGCGGGGGCTGCAGGGCCTTACCGGCGGATGTATGCCGGGTGGAGGCGATTTCACAGAACGCCGCCTGTCGGTATGCGTTGGAGCCGTCCGCTAATGCAAACCCTCCGGGCAACTCACGCTGACGCGCACCTGCCCGGGCAGCCGCTCACCCCGCGCGCCGCCCGTCGCTATCCATTGGGACGTCCGCCAACGCAACCTCGCCGGGCAACCCACGCTGACGCGCACCTGCCCGGGCAGCCGCTCACCCCGCGCGCCGCCCGTCGCTATCCATTAGCCACCCACTCCCACTCTCACCCGTTCAGCTCGCGCGCCACGCGCTCTATCGTGGCCATCGGGATGTGGCAGTACCCGCCCGGGTTCTTGTCCAGATAGTCCTGATGGTACTCCTCGGCGTCGTAGAAGCAGACCAGCGGCCCTATCTCCACGGCAAAGTTCGGGTATTGGGCGCGCTTTGCCTGAGCCGTGCGCTCCACCGTGGCCAGCGAGTCCGCGCTCACGCAGTATATGCCCGCCTGGTACTGGCTGCCCACGTCGTGGCCCTGCCGATTCACCAGCTCGGGGTCAACCACCTCGAAGTAGGCGTACAGTATGTCGTCCAGCGATATCACCCCGGGGTCGTATTCCACGCGCACCGTCTCGCGGTGGCCGGTATCCCCGGCGCGCACCTGGCTGTAGCCCGGCGCGGGCACGCTGCCGTTGGCGTAACCGTTGGTCGCGGCCAGCACGCCGTCCAGCGACTGCATCAGCTTCTCCATGCCCCAGAAGCAGCCCCCGGCCAGGTATATCACGTCCACGCCTTCCCTTTGCACATAGGTCGGGTCGATGAATTCCATGCTCTCTCCCTCCAATGCCGTCGGTTCGAAAGTCTCCCGCTCCGCGGGCGTAACGGTAATGAGCGGCTCCGGCGCGTCGGTGGGCTGCGCGGTGGGCGCAGGCGTCGGCGCGTCGGTAGGCTGCGCGGTGGGCTGCGCCGGGGGCCGTATGGTGGCCGAGGCGGCGGGCGCGCCCGTTGCGGACGCACCCGCGCCCAGCGGCTCGGCCGGTATCCCGGCGGGCTCCACGTCGGCCAGATACTCCTCCAGCGTTATGTCCCGTGCGAGTATCTCGCGCGCAGCCCTCTCGCCCACGTAGCGGAAGTGCCAGCTCTCGCCCACTATGCCGGTTATGTCGCTCGCGCCGCCGGGATAGCGCAGTATGAAGCCGTAATCCCAGCAGTGGGCGATGAGCCAGGCGTACTGCGGCGTGGAGCCGAAGTCGCCGCCGCTGTACGCGGTCACGTCGAAGCTCAGGCCCGTCTCATGCTCGCTGCAGCCCGGCAGCGCCGCCACGCCCGCCGCGGATTCGTCGTATATCTCCTGCTGCCGCTGGCGGCTGCGGTAGCCCGACGTGATTATGAAGCCGTTCATGTCCTCGGCCTCGGCCGCGGCGAACATGCGCTCCATGGCCTCGTAGACGTGGCGGCACAGCCATATGTCGCTGGACGCCAGCCTGAACGAATGCCGCTGCTCGTACAGGTTGACCAGCGGGCTGAACCCGCTTTTCACCTCGTAGCCGCCCTCCGCGCGGCCCTCCACCTGCTCAAGCGCAAAGCCCTCGGGCAGAGGATGCGCCGCGTTCACCAGCGGTATCGCCGCGCGCTCCCCGCCCGACAGCTCCTCATACTCCCCGGGCGCCTGCGCGCCGGCGTAGAGCCCCTCCGCCTGACCGGTGCAGCCGGTCAGCCCCGGCGCGAGCAGCGCCGCGCACATAAGCGCGCACAGCGCCCGCAATATCCGCCCCTTCATCAGCAAATCCCCCCATGCAGAGCCGCGCGCCGAGGCGCGGCGCTTCCCTCTTTATACCATAGATATAATGCCCGCCTGTGGCATAAGTATGGCATGGCGGCCAATTTTCGCGCCGTCTTTTGCATTTACGGCAATCGCGCTCTGTTTATGTAATCGTGCGCCGCTTTACGCACGTCCGGGCGCGCGCCGCGCCGCGCCTACGCACCGTGCCAAAGAGAAATTTTGGCGTCATTTGCTCATGTATCGTGATGTTTTCGGGCCTCATTTGCGCACTTTCTGTTGACTAATCGGTTTATTGCTGTTACAATAAGGGAAAGTGCCGGTTCGGGGCCCTGCCGCGCAGGCGCGCGCTCCGATTACATACCGGCCGGGTGATTATTGTAAGGCATCCGCCGTGCGCGCAAAGGGGGAGTAACACACTATGGCCACACCGGTAATCATGCCCCGTCAGGGCAACTCGGTTGAAAGCTGCATAATAACCAAATTCAATGTAAAACCCGGCGACCAGGTCAAAGCGGGCGACATACTTTTCAGCTACGAGACTGACAAGGCCGCCTTCGAGGAGGAGAGCAGGCTGGACGGCGAGGTGCTCGCCCTGTTCTTCGAGGAGGGCGACGACGTGCCCTGCCTTACCAACGTGTGCGTGATAGGCGCATCCGGCGAGAGCTGGGCGGAGTTCGATCCGCGCGGCGAGGCCGCCGCTGAGCCCCAGCCCGCCGCCGCCGAGGCCGAGGCCGCGCCCGCTCCGGCAGCCGAGGCGCAGCCCGTCGCTGCGGCCGTGCCGGCCACGCTGGACAAAATATCCCCCCGCGCCCGCCATCTGGCCGAGCGCACCCACGCCGACCTCAGCCAGGCGCAGGCGACCGGCCCCGAGGGCCGCGTAATCGCCCGCGACGTGGAGCGCCTGGTGGCCGAGGGCCGCATATGCACCCCCGCCGCCGCCAACGCCGGCTATGCGGGCGGCGCAGAGGGCACCGGCATAGGTGGCCGCGTGACCACTGCCGACATGGCGCGCGCCGCCGCGCCCGCCGAAGCGCCCCAGGCCGCGCCCGCGGTCGAAGCGGCGCCTGCGGCCGCCTTCACCGACGAGCCGCTCACCAACATACGCAAGGTGATAGCGCGGCAGATGACCCTGTCGCTCAGCTCCATGGCGCAGCTCACTCACAACACCTCGTTCGACTGCGGCGAGCTGCAGGCCATGCGCCGCCTGTTCAAGGAGCAGGGCGCGGCGCTGGGCATGGACAGGATAACGCTCAACGACATGATGCTGTTTGCGGTATCGCGCGTGCTGGCCCGGCCCGAGTACCGCGCGCTCAACGCCAACCTCCTGGACGGCACGACGATGCGCTACTTCACCCACGT
Organism: Candidatus Fimadaptatus sp.; assembly: GCA_051883635.1. GTDB lineage: Bacteria > Bacillota > Clostridia > Christensenellales > Aristaeellaceae > Fimadaptatus. The sequence continues at coordinate 4,638 of JBJEUC010000412.1, read as the reverse complement.
GCAGCTGGGCTGCGCCGTGGATACGCCGCGCGGGCTGATGGTGCCCACGATACGCGATGCCGACACCAAGAGCCTGCTGGAGATATCCCGCGAGGCCAAGGCCCTGGCCGCCGCCTGCCAGAGCGGCACCATAGACCCCGACCTGCTCAAGGGCGGCTCCTTCACCGTGAGCAACCTGGGCTCGCTGGGCATAGAGTCCTTCACGCCCGTCATCAACCCGCCGCAGACCGGCATACTGGGCGTAAACACCATAACCACCCGCGTGCGCGAGGTAAACGGCCAGATAGTGCCCTACAGCGCCATGACGCTGTCGCTCACCTACGACCACCGCGCGCTGGACGGCGCGCCCGCCAGCCGCTTCCTCAAGGACCTGGCGGCGGCGCTGGAGCACTTCACGCTCACGCTGGCTGCGGGCTGACGCTGTCAATACGATTGTGCGGAGGATTGCATTATGCAGGATCTTATCATACTGGGCGGCGGCCCGGCCGGATATCTGGCCGCGGAGCGCGCCGCGCGCGGCGGGTTTTCCGTCACGCTGTTTGAGATGCGCGAGCTGGGCGGCGTATGCCTGAACGAGGGCTGCATCCCCTCCAAGGCGCTGCTCAATTCGGCCAAGATATACGAGCACGCACTGAACGGCAAGAGCTTCGGCGTGCTCACCGGCGACATAAAGCTGGATCACTCCCTGGTGGAGCAGCGCCGCGCCAAGGTGGTGCGCACGCTGGTGTCGGGCGTAAAGGCCAAGATGAAGGCCGGCGGCATTAACGTGGTGCGCGCGCAGGGCACGATACTGGGCCGCGAGGACGGTGGCTTCGCCGTGGAGGGCGGCGGCGTAAAGGCCGTGGCAAAGCGGCTGCTGATATCGACCGGCTCCTCGCCCGTGGTGCCGCCCATACCCGGGCTCAAAGAGGCGCTGGCCAGTGGCTTTGCGCTCACCAACCGCGAGGTGCTGGAGCTGGAGAGCGTGCCGGGCGAGCTGGTCATAATCGGCGGCGGCGTGATAGGCCTGGAGATGGCCTGCTATTACAGCATCGCGGGCAGCCATGTGACCGTGGTCGAGATGCTGGACCACATCGCCGGTCCCACCGACCGCGAGATAAGCGAGCTGCTCAAGAAGAACTGCGAGGCCGCGGGCGTGACCTTCATGCTGGGCGCGAAGGTGACAGCCCTCACCGCCGATTCGGTAAAGGCCGAGACCGCCGGGGGCGAATGCGAGCTCAGGGCCGACAAGGTGCTGCTGTCGATAGGCCGGCGCGCCAACCTGACCGGCTTCGGGCTGGAGACGCTGGGCGTGGAGACCACGCGCCAGGGCATAGTGACCGACGACCACCTGCGCACCAATGTGGAGAACGTATACGCCTCCGGCGACGTAAACGGCAAGCTGATGCTGGCCCACACCGCCTACCGCGAGAGCGAGGTGGCGGTCAACACCATGCTGGGCAAGCGCGACGTGATGCGCTACAATGCGATACCCTCGGTCATATACACGCTGCCCGAGGTGGCCTCGGTGGGCCTCACCGAGGAGGAGGCGCGCGCGCGCGGCGTGGACTACGAGGTCAGGAAGCTGTCCATGCGTTACAGCGGCCGCTTCGTGGCCGAGAACGAGGGCGACGGCCTGTGCAAGATACTGGTGGACAAGCGCCACCGCACCGTGCTGGGCGTGCATATGATAGGTTCCTACGCCTCCGAGACCATATGGGGCGCGGCGGCGCTGATAGAGACCGAGCTGACCGTGTCCGACGCGCGGGAGATAGTGTTCCCCCATCCGACCGTATCGGAGATAGTGCGCGAGGTGCTGTGGGAGTTTGGCGACTGAGCCCCGCGCAGGCAGACTGCATTAACGACAAATCCGTATAAAAAAGGAGATGCTTTCAAGTGCCCAGGTCGCAATACGTAGATCCGGCCGCCAAGCGCGCGCCCGGCAAGATCACCTTCACCGACATAAAGGTAAACGAATACCAAAAGACCGTCCGCGACGAGCTCGGAAACTACACCCGCGAGGAGTTCATCGGCATATACCACGACATGCTGCTGATACGCGAGTTTGAAAACATGATAAACTCCATAAAGATCGAGGGCGCCTACAACAACGTGCCCTACAGCCATCCCGGCCCGGCGCACCTGTCGATGGGCCAGGAGGCCAGTGCCGTGGGTCAGGCCTTCAATCTGGACGTGGATGACTTCATATTCGGCTCCCACCGCAGCCATGGCGAGATACTGGCCAAGGGCATGAGCGCGATACGCAAGCTGGACGACGAAAAGCTGATGGCCGCCATGAGCGAGGAGTCCGGCAAGGCGGCGCTGGCCGTCGTGAGCGGCCGCGGGCAGTCCAATGTCAAGGAGCTGGCGCTGGACTTCCTGCTCTACGGCGCCATGGCCGAGATATTCGCGCGCAAGAACGGCTTCAACATGGGCCTGGGCGGCTCCATGCACACCTTCTACATCCCCTTCGGCATCTATCCCAACAACGCCATAGTGGGCGGCTCGGCCGATATAGCCTCCGGCGCGGCGCTGTTCAAGCGCGTCAACAAAAAGGGCGGCATAGTCGTGGCCAACATAGGCGACGGCTCGCTGGGCTGCGGCCCGGTGTGGGAGGCCATGAACTTCTCCGCCATGGACCAGCTGCGCCAGCTCTGGGACGAGGAGCATCGCGGCGGTCTGCCGATACTGTTCAACGTATTCAACAACCAGTACGCCATGGGCGGCCAGACCCAGGGCGAGACCATGGCCTACGACATGCTGGCGCGCCTGGGCGCGGGCGTGACCCCCAACCAGATGCACGCCGAGCGCGTGGACGGCTACAACCCGCTGGCCGTGATAGACGCCGTGCGCCGCAAGAAGGAGCTGCTGCTCAAGGGCGAAGGCCCGGTGCTGCTGGACGTGGTCACGTACCGCTACGCCGGCCACTCGCCGTCGGACGCCTCCAGCTACCGCACCAAGGAGGAGATGGCCGCCTGGCAGGAGGTCGATCCGCTGATAACCTACCGCGCGCAGCTGATAGAGGCCGGCGTTGCCACCGAGGCCGAGTGCGACGCGCTGAAGGCCGGCGTGGTGGACGCCATCACCCGCAACCTCAAGCTCGCGATAGACGACGCGGTCTCGCCGCGCATGGACCTCACCGCCGACCCCGACATGATCGCGCGCATGATGTACACCAACCGCCATGTGGAGCGCTATTCCGACGCGCCCGTTGAGACGCTCATGCCCATGGAGGAGAACCCGCGCGTCAAGGCCATCGCCGGCAAGGAGCGCTTCTACATGAAGGACGGCAAGCCCGTCAGCAAGAACAAGGTCTACCAGTTCCGCGACGCGCTGTTCGAGGCGATAATCCACCGCTTCTACACCGACCCCACGCTGGTGGCCTACGGCGAGGAGTGCCGCGACTGGGGCGGCGCGTACGCCGTGTACCGTGGCCTGACCGAGGCCCTGCCCTATCACAGGCTGTTCAACGCGCCCATATCCGAAGGCGCCATAGTCGGCTCGGCCGTGGGCTACGCGATGGCGGGCGGCCGCGCGCTGATAGAGCTGATGTACTGCGACTTCCTCGGCCGCGCGGGCGACGAGGTGTTCAACCAGATGAGCAAGTGGCAGGCCATGAGCGCCGACGTGCTGCAGATGCCCGTGGTGCTGCGCGTATCGGTCGGCTCCAAGTACGGCGCGCAGCATTCGCAGGACTGGTCCGCGCTGACCGCGCACATACCGGGCCTCAAGGTCATATTCCCCGCCACGCCCTACGACGCCAAGGGCCTGATGAACGCCGCGCTGGCCGGCAGCGACCCGGTGGTGTTCTTCGAGAGCCAGCGCCTGTACGACATGGGCGAGCAGTTCCACGAGGGCGGCGTGCCCGAGGGCTACTACGAGGTAGAGATAGGCAAGCCCGACATCAAGCGCGAGGGCAAGGACATAACGATACTGTCGGTCGGCTCCACGCTCTACCGCGCGCTGAAGGCTGCCGACACGCTCAAGGACAAGTACGGCATGAGCGCCGAGATAATCGACGCGCGCACCGTGGTGCCCTTCGATTACGACTTGGTCATCGAGTCGGTCAAGAAGACCGGCCGTCTGGTGCTGGTATCCGACGCCTGCGAGCGCGGCAGCATACTGAACGACATGGCCCGCACCGTCACCGAGCTGGCGTTCGACTATCTGGATGCGCCGCCCGTCGTCGTCGGCGCGCGCAACTGGATCACCCCGGCGCACGAGCTGGAGAACTACTTCTTCCCGCAGCCCGAGTGGATACTGGATGCGATAGACGCCAAGATCGTACCGCTGCCCGGCCACGAGCGTTCCACCAACCAGACTCCTGCCGAGCAGCTGCGCCGCAGCCGCACAGGTGTGTAAGGTCTGGCCGCATAAATATTGGGAGAGGCTGTTATGGTCTCTCCTTTTTTATGCGGTGAGTCTTTTGGTGGTGTTCTTGCGCGGCGTGTGGCGCGTTCTGGCGCGGCGCGCTGCCGCAGGGGCAAAGGGGTTTTGCGGGGCTTTGCGTTCTGCCGTTGCCTTGCAGGTTTTGCGGCGCATCCTTGCGCCGCTGGTGCTTGAGGTTGCTACCGCGTGGCAGCCTCCGGCGGCCAAGGAGGATTAGGGGGATTGCGATTTCCCCCTAAATCCTCCTTGGATTCTCCTGTTACCCCTTGA
>JBJEUC010000411.1:0-2338 GCA_051883635.1 Candidatus Fimadaptatus sp. | reverse complement strand
GTGAAAAAATGTGATCGGGCGGGTGAAGCGATATGAATTGCGTAAACGAGATGCGGGTCGATTTCCTCGCCCTGGGCGAAAACGAGGGCTTCGCGCGGCTGTGCGCGGCGGCCTTTGTCATGCAGCTGGACCCTACGCTCGAGCAGATGAACGACATAAAGACCGCCGTGAGCGAGGCGGTGACCAACGCCATAATACACGGCTACGAGGGCGGGCGCGGCATGGTGCGGCTGAGCGGGGCCATATACGACGACGGCTCGGTGGCCTTCGAGGTACACGACGCCGGGCGCGGCATAGAGGACGTGGCCCGGGCCCGGCAGCCCTTTTACACATCGCGCCCCGACATGGAGCGCTCCGGGCTGGGCTTTACGGTGATGGAGACCATGATGGATACGGTGGAGGTGACTTCGCAGCGCGGGCGGGGCACCCTGGTGCGCATGACAAAGCGGCTGGTCGCCCCGGATGAGCGGTCATGAGGCGACCATGGCATACATCCGCCGCGCGCAGGCGGGAGATAAGGCGGCGCTGAGCGCGCTGACCGAGGAGAACATCGCGCTGGTCAAGTCGGTGGCCGCGCGCTTTTGCGGGCGCGGCGTGGAGTGGGACGACCTGTTCCAGCTGGGCTGCGTGGGGCTCATAAAGGCGATAAATGGCTTCGACATGAGCTATGAGGTGCGCTTTTCGACATACGCCGTGCCGCTGATAATGGGCGAGATACGCCGCTATCTGCGCGACGACGGGCAGATGCGCGTGTCCCGCCTGCTCAGGGAGAAGGCGCGCGCCTGCCTCAGAGCGCGGGAGGAGCTGGAACGCGAGCGGGGCTGCGAGCCTACGCTTGAGCAGGTGGCCGCGCGCGCGGGGCTGGAGACGGCCGAGGCGGTGGAGGCGCTGGCCGCCAGCCAGAGCGTGCGCTCGCTCAGCGAGCCCGTGGGCGACGACAGCCTCACGCTGGGCGACACGATAGGCAGCGACGACGGCGAGATGCAGATAGAGCGCATGGAGCTGGAGCGCGGCATGAGCGCGCTGGACGCGCGCGAGGCCGAGCTGATACGGCTGCGCTATTACGGCCAGCTCACGCAGGCACAGACCGGGGCGCGGCTGGGCATATCGCAGGTGCAGGTGTCGCGGCTCGAAAGCCGCATAATGGCCAAGCTGCGGGCCTGCATGAGCGGATAAGGGGCGGAGTTGAGCGGCGGAAGGGTACGAACCTTCCGCCGCCCAGCTTGTCAAACAGGCTCCGGTAGAGCGCGGGAGGGCCGTGCCATGCGCGCTTCTGCGGGGGAGGTCTGCGGCGGAAGGGTACGAGCCTTCCGCCGCTCAGCTCGTCAAACGGGCTCCGGTAGAGCGCGGGCGGGCCGCGCCATGCGCGCTTCATTCGTATCCGGCGACGCGCAGGCCGGACGCGCGGCGATGCCCCGGAAGCGGGCCTGCCCCGGGGTCGGTTTTGTGTATTGTTTGCGCAGACGGGCATCTTACAGCTTTTTGGCATTTGGCTTACTCCCTTCTGATATTTACAGGGTATACTTCGTACTGTACTTGATGAAAAGGAGGAAAGAAAGATGAACAAGAAACTGGTATCCATGGCGCTGGCAGCTGTGCTTGCGCTCGGCTCGGCCGGCGCGGCGATGGCCGATGCGGACGGCCTGACCATCAACTTCTGGCACACCCGCGGCTCGGGCGCGAGCTACGAGGGCCTGACCGAGTCGGTGGAGACCTTCAATTCCACCATCGGCGCCGAAAAGGGCATCACCGTGGTAGAGACCTTCATCGGCGGCTATACCGACATAATGACCAAGACCCAGCTGGCGATACAGTCCGGCGAGCAGCCGCAGGTGGTCGTGGCCTCCAACACCAACACGCCCGCGCTGGTCGAGGACGGACTGCTCGTCGACATGGCGCCCTACGCGGCGGCGAGCGGCTTTGATACCGCGAACATACTCGATCCCTTCATGCAGATATACGGCAACACCGACGGCGAATTCCACTCCGCGCCCTATATCCGCTCCACGCCCCTGTTCTACTACAACAAGAGCCTGGCCGATTCCAAGGGCCTTTCGATCTCCGACAGGCCCACTGTGGACGAGATGGTTGAGTTCTGCAGGGCCATGTACGAGCCCGGCACCGACGGCAGCGACGTGGTGTACGGCCTGGAGATACTGAGCGACTTCGGCTACTTCCAGGCGGCCAACATACAGCAGCTGGGCTCCAGCTTCATCGCCGACGACGGCGCGAGCGCGCCCTGCCTGGAGGATGGCACGATGCTCAAGGTGCTCAGCGACTGGAAGAGCTGGGTGGACGAGGGCTGGTGCCGCCCGTTTGACTCCACCAACCCCGGCGA
>JBJEUC010000410.1:0-2339 GCA_051883635.1 Candidatus Fimadaptatus sp. | reverse complement strand
GCGGCTGATTTTGCCATTTTGGGCGCTGGTATTTTGCGGCGCGAATGAATGAAATCGCGCGGGCGATGCCACAATATCAGCGCAAGGAGGTGGCAAATATCATGATGAGGAAGCACAGGTTTACCCTGGCAGCGGCGCTGGCTCTGGCGGTCGGCATGCTCGCGCTGGGCGGATGCATGAACACCGACGACCGCGCGCAGCCGACCGAAGCGCCTACCGCGCAGGCCACTGCGCAGCCGCTGACCAACGGCGCGGGCGCAGTGGGCGCCAATCCCGCCGCAAGCGCCAGCCCGAACACGGCGGATGCGCAGACCAGCGGCGCGCGCCCGGCGTATGACTGGGCCAACAACGCCGCAAACGCTGCCAATGAGATAGACCGCATAAGCGAGATAGACAAGAGCTACGTCGTAGTCGATGGCGACGACGCGGTGGTCGGGCTGACCTTCGATGCCAGCTATCGCGGCGGGCTGACCGAGCGCATAACGAGCATGGTGCGGCAGAAGCTGGTCACGCTCGACCCCGCGCTGGAGGACATCGAAGTGACGGCTGAGCCCGAGCTGGTCAAGCTCATACAGGCCCTGGCCGACAAGCTGGCCGGCGGCGCGACAATTGAGCAGCTGGAGGACGAATTTGAGGGCATATACGACCAGATAAAGGCCGCGCGCAAGGCGGCGCGCTGACGCACTCTCACCATATGACGCGGCAGGCGGGCGCGAGCATTCGCGCCCGCGCTTTGCCGCCAAAAGTACGGCAAAATCCGCAAAAAAGTATGCAAAAGGGGTTGACTTTTGGGATGCGATGGTGTATAATTAGATACGTGCTTTGGCACAGCATGGGATTATAGCTCAGTTGGTTAGAGCGCCACGTTGACATCGTGGAGGTCATAGGTTCGAGTCCTACTAATCCCACTTGCACCTGTTTTTCGCGTTTACGCGGGGGATGGGTGCTTTTTTGTTATACGTTTTTCCGCTGCGGCGGTGGGTGTGCTGTTGGGGCGCTTGGGTTTCGGGCGATGTATCGGGTTGGGGCGGGATGACGGCGTTGCGGAATTGCGGGCGCGGTTGGGGTGGCTGGAGGTCGGAGGCGGCGGGATGAGCTTTCTGCTGGTGTAGATATGGCTTGTGCGGTTGCTATCCTCTACCCCACTGCCAGACGGATTCTATCCGGGAATAGCGGAAATGCGCTTATCCGCTTGCAGACATGAGTTGCCCGGCAGTTCGTTACCCTACCCACCGCTCAACAATAGCGCCGTGCCATCAGGTGCGGCGCTTGTTTTTTGCGGGCGCAGCTTGACAGATTTAGCTGAGTGCAGCGGACATGCGCTTGCCCGTTGCAGATATGAGTTGCCCGGCGGTTCGTTACCTTACCCCACTGCCCAACAACGGCGCCGCGTTGTCTGGTGCGGCGTTCGTTTTTTGCGGACTTGCGGGGACAGCTCGACCGGTTTTGCTGAGGGCGGTAGACATTCGCTCACCTGCTCGCAGGTATGAGCTGCCCGGCGGTTCGTTACCCTACCCACCGCCCAACAACGGCGTTGCGTCGTCAGAAGCGGCGCTTGTTCGTTTGCGAACGCACGGGCGCAGCTTTACCGCTTCAGCCGTATGCGGCAGAAACGCGCCTGCACTCCGCATAAATGAGCTGTGCGGTCGGTTCACTCTCCTCCGCCCCAACAGCAATGCCGCGCCTTATGACGCGGCTTCGTTTGTTTGTGGCCTTGCCACTCGCGGTTGGGCCGTTACGGGCTAACTAAGCGGCGAGCAGCCGTGCCCGGCATAGGAGCGCGGTTAAGGTTTGTCCATAAGCATTAGCGCCATGCTCGCCATGCCGCAGTATGGCCTGCGCTGGACAGGGTTCTCCCCGTCCGCAAACAGCGCGAGCCGCGCCCTTCGGCGCGGCTCGCACCCCGCACGGCTATTGCCGGGCGAGCTTGGTGAACATGTCCCTGAATATCGGGTTGCGGTGCAGGTAGTACGCCACGCGGATGGGATGGCGGCGGGCGTCGCGGCTCCAGTTGCCCTCGCTCGACAGCAGCGGGCTGGATTCGATAGTGGAGGGCACCCAGCGCGGATCGATGAGCATGCCTATCGTCGAAATGTCCCATATCTCCTTGCCCCAGGCGAAGTGATCCTTGCTGTAACCGGCGAATATCTCGATGAGCGCGTCGCACACGGCGTTCTTGCCGCCGATGCAGGCCTGCAGCTCGGGCAGGCTGGTGAGCAGATGCGACGCCACGCCCTGACACGGCACCAGCACGAAGGGCACGCCGCTGTCCAGCACTACTCGCGCCGCCGCTACATCCTGGAAGAGGTTGAACTCGCGCGCGAAGGGATGCGTCAGGG
>JBJEUC010000409.1:0-2343 GCA_051883635.1 Candidatus Fimadaptatus sp. | reverse complement strand
CGCGCCCACGCCTGTGCCCACGCCCACGCCCGTGCCCACCGTGATACCCACGTACGTGCCAACCGAGATACCCACCGATGAGCCGCAGCCCACCGAGCTGCCCACGGTGATACCCACCGAGCAGCCCATGTCGAGCAGCGTGCCCACCGAGGTGCCGACGGTGATACCCACCGACGTGCCCACGGCGGTGCCGACAGAGATACCCACGGTGATACCCACCGACGTGCCGACGGAGGTGCCTACTGAAGTGCCTACCGAGGTGCCGACCGTGATACCCACGGATGTGCCGACCGAGGTGCCTACTGAAGTGCCCACCGAGGTGCCGACGGTGATACCCACGGATGTGCCGACCGAGGCGCCGACGGAAGTACCCACTGAAGTACCGACTGAAGTACCCACCGAGGTGCCGACAGAAGTGCCGACCGAAGTACCGACCGAGGTACCCACCGAAGTACCCACCGAGGAGCCGACGGCCGAGCCTGAGCCGACCATGGAGCCCTCGCCCTACCTGCCGTCCGACTACATGCCGCAGGGCCGCATGAAGTTCGTGCTTGACAACGGCAGCGAGATGTGGACCATGGCGATGGACGACGGCGTGACCGTGATGGTGCGCACCTACGCCGCCGACGGCAGCGAGAGCACCTGGTATTACAGCTACACCGACGACGGACTGTACCGCGGACGCGGCTACAACGACGGCTCCCAGAACGAGCGCGTCGTGGGCAGGAACCCCGCGATAGGCGATTCCGCGCTGGCCGGCAAGGCGGTAGTTGTGGATATACTTGAGGAAGGCGTGCTGCTGGATAACGGCGACATGGTCATAACCGGCATAGGCATCGTGCCCTCCGGCAGGTACATCGCGAGCGAGCCCACCCAGCTGACCGACGACGAGCTGGCCCGCCTGCAGGGCATAGAGCCCGATCCGAGCGGCGAGGAAGGCGAACCGGTAGACGAAGGCGGAGAGGAAGGCTCTCCGGAAGAATGACAGCGCAGTGCGGCTGCGCGCCCTGACCGGCGCGCAGACCGCGCCCCGCCGCATAACGATGATATCAGCAAGGCCGCAGCCCGCCAAAGCGGGCGGCGGCATTTGCGCATGATTTGAGGGAGGCAGAATATGGCAGTTTACGGCGACATACTGGCAACGATAGGCGGCACGCCCATGGTAGAGCTTGCGCGCCTTGCGCGGCGCGAGGGCGTGAGCGCGCGCATAATCGCCAAGATAGAGGCGCGCAATCCGGGCGGCAGCACCAAGGACCGCGCGGCGCTCTACATGATACGCGACGCCGAGGCGGCGGGTGCGCTCAGGCCCGGCATGCTGCTGGTGGAGCCCACCAGCGGCAACACGGGACTGGGCCTGGCACTGGCGGCGGCGGTGCTGGGCTACCGGCTGGTGCTGACCATGCCCGATACCATGTCGATAGAGCGGCGCAAGCTGGCCGCCGCCTACGGCGCGGACATAGTGCTGACTCCGGGCGCGGAGGGCATGCGCGGCGCGGTGGAGGCCGCCGAGCGCATAGCCCGGGAGCAGAACGGCTTCATACCCAGCCAGTTCACCAACCCCTCCAACGCGCGCGCCCACTACATGACCACGGCGCGCGAGATACTTGCGGACATGGAGGGCGAAGAGATAGCCGCCTTCGTCAGCAGCGTGGGCACCGGCGGCACGCTCACCGGCAACGGGCGCGCGCTCAAGGAGGCCGACCCCGCAACGCGCGTGATAGCCGTCGAGCCCGCCGAGTCGCCGCTGCTCTCCCAGGGCAGGGCCGGCGCGCACGGCATACAGGGCATCGGGGCCAACTTCGTGCCCGAGGTGCTCGACCGCGCGCTGATAGACGAGGTCATGACCGTGACCACCGCGCAGGCGCTGGAGACGGCGCGGCTGGCGGCGCGCTGCGAGGGCGTGCTGTGCGGCATATCCTCGGGCGCGGCGCTCCGGGCCGCGCTCACGCTGGGCGCGCGCAGCGAGTACGCCGGGCGCGCGATAGTCGTGATACTGCCCGACACCGGCGAGCGCTACCTCAGCACGGCGCTGTTTGGGGGCTGACATGGCGAGAGTTGTGGTAGGCATGTCGGGCGGGGTGGACTCGGCCGTGGCGGCGCTGGAGCTGAAGCGGCAGGGCCTGGACGTGATAGGCGTGTTCATGAAGAACTGGGAGGAGCAGGACGAGGACGGCGTATGCACATCGGCCGCAGACTGGCGGGATGTGCAGCGCATATGCGAGGTGATAGGCATACCCTACTACTCGGTCAACTTTGCGCGCGAGTACATGGACAGGGTGTTTGCCTACTTCCTCGAGGAATACCGGCGCGGGCGCACGCCCAACCCGGACGTGCTGTGCAACC
>JBJEUC010000408.1:0-9681 GCA_051883635.1 Candidatus Fimadaptatus sp. | reverse complement strand
GCGCCGCTGATACTTGAGGGAGCGACCGCGTGGCAGCCTCCGGCGGCCAAGGAGGGCCAGGGGGATTGCGATTTCCCCCTAGGCCCTCCTTGGATTCTCCTTTACCCCTTGAAACGCCGCCGCTCCGCTATGGGGTTGGAGGCGGCGGAGCGCTGCGTTCTGGCGCGGCGCTCTGCCGCTGTTGCAAAGGGTTTGGGTGGTGCTTTGCGTTCTTCCGTTTTGTTGCGGCTTTCGCGGCGCGTTCTTGCGCCGCCTTTGGCTGCGGCAGCAGCCTTGTGGCTGCCTCCGGCGGCCAAGGAGGGATAGGGGGATTGCGAGTTCCCCCTACTCCCTCCTTGGATTCTCTGCTCACCCCTTTGTAACGCCGCCGCTCCGCTGGGGGCTGGAGGCGGCATGGCGACACGTTCTTACGCGGCGCTCTGCCGCAGGAGCAAGGGGTTTGGGTGCTGCTTTACGCTCTGCCGCCGCCGCGCAAGCCGCTTCCGGAGCTTTTACGGCAATGAGCTTGCAGGCTGGGCGGCGCGCCGCTATAATCATTGGCAAACGACAAATCCGCGCAGGAGTTAGATATGCAGCAGTTGATTCAGCAGCTCATAAACGGCGTGGCGCTGGGCGGGCTATACGCGCTCACGGCCATAGGCTACTCGCTCGTATATGGCGTGATGGAGCTGGTAAACTTTTCCCACGGTTCGGTATATATGCTGGGCGCATACGTGTTCTACATACTGATGGAGCTGGCTGGGCTGCCGCTGTGGCTGAGCCTGCCCGGCGCGCTGGCGGCGGCGGGGCTCACCGGCATAGTCATACAGCGCGTGGCGCTCACGCCGTTTGCGCGCCGGCATCTGCCGCTGGTGTATTCGCTTATAGCCACGATAGGCCTGTCGATAGTGATACAGAACGTGATGCTGCTGTTCATGGGCTCGCAGACGCGCCTGTTCCCCACGCTGTTCGAGGGCATGTTCATAGACGCCTGGGGCTGCCGCATATCGGTGCTTACGCTGTTCATAATCGCGCTTTCGGTGGCGCTGATAGTGGCGCTGAGCCTGTTTCTGCGGCTCACGCGCCTGGGTCAGGGCATGCGCGCCACCGCACAGAACCGCTATGCCGCGGGTCTCATGGGCATACCCTCGGAGCGCATAGTGGCGCTGTGCTTCTTCCTGGGCGGCGTGCTGGCCGCCGTGGCGGGCGTGCTGGCCAGCATGAACTACCGCAGCGTGGACATATCGATAGGCGCGTCGATGGGCGTGAAGGCGTTCGCGGCCACGGTGCTGGGCGGCATAGGCTCGGTGGGCGGCGCGGCGCTGGGCGGCCTGGTGATAGGCGTGAGCGAAGTGCTGGTGGCCGGCTACATAAGCGCCTCCCTGCGCGACATGGCTGCGTACATAATACTGATAGTGATACTGATAATCCGTCCCTGCGGCCTGCTGGGCCAGCGGGCGCAAAGGAAGGTGTGATGCGCATGAGGCTTCGCATTGTCCCCGGCCGCGTACGGGCGCTGGGCCGCCGCGCGCTCATGCCCGCCGCCCTGCTCGTGCTCGTAATACCGCTTGTCGACCTGGGCGCTTATCCGATGCGCGTGGCCGTGATGTGCGCGATATACTCGCTGCTGGCGCTCAGCCTCAACCTGCTTACCGGCATAGCGGGCCAGGTATCGCTGGGCCACGCGGCCTTTTACGCCGTGGGCGCCTACACCTCCGCGCTGATGGCGCTCCGGCTCGGCGCGCCGCTGTGGCTGAGCGTGCCCTGCGCCATGCTGATGGGCACGGCGATGGGCTTTGTCACCTTCCTGCCCTCCCGGCGCGTGTCGGGCGGGTATCTGGCCATAGTCACCATGGGCATAGGCGAGATAGTGCGGCTCACTCTGGTCAACTGGCAGAGCCTCACGCGCGGGCCCATGGGCCTGCCCGGCGTGCCGCAGGCGCAGGTGTTCGGCGTAAGGCTCACGAGCGCGTACCAGTATTACCTCCTGGTCATGCCGCTTGCGCTGCTAACGCTGCTGCTGCTGGAGTCCCTCAAGCGCTCCAACGCCGGGCGCAAGCTCGCCGCCGTGCGCATGGACCCCATCGCGGCCGAGAGCATGGGCATATACCCCAACCGCATGAAGGCGCTGGCCTTTACCGTGAGCGGGGCCATCGCGGCGCTGGCGGGCGCGCTGTACGCGCACTTCATAGGCTTCATCGATCCGGGCTCGTTCCGCTCGGACGAATCCATTACGATACTGTGCATGGTGGTGCTGGGCGGCATGGGCAATCTGCCCGGCAGCGTGCTGGCCGCGTTCCTGCTCACGGTCATACCCGAGTTCCTGCGCGGGTTTGATAACGTGAGGATGCTGATATACGGTGCGCTGCTGGTGGTGCTGATGCTGGCAAAGACCACGGGGAGGAAGCATGACGCTTGAAGCGGAGAATCTGAAAAAGGCATTCGGCGGCCTGCGCGCGGTGGACGGGGTCAGCTTCACCGCCTCCACGGGAGCGATAACCTGCATCACCGGCCCCAACGGCGCGGGCAAGACCACCGTGTTCAACATGCTGACCGGCTTTTGCACGCCCGACGAGGGGCGCATACTGCTGGACGGGCGCGACATCACCGCTCTGCCGCCCGCCGCGCGCGCGAGGGCGGGCATCGCGCGCACCTTTCAGAACATACGCCTGCTGGACGACATAAGCGCGCTGGACAACCTGCTGACCGCCCTGCACGGCGAGCTGAACGAGAGCCTTGCGGACACGCTGCTGCCCACCAGGCGGCGCGCGCGCGCGCTTTCGGAGGCGCGCGGCTTTGCCTTGGAGCAGCTGCGGTTTCTGGGGCTGGAGCGGTACGCCGACATGCCCGCGGGCAAGCTGCCCTACGGCGCGCGCAAGTCGCTGGAGATAGCGCGCTGTCTGTGCATGAAGCCGCGCCTGATGCTGATGGATGAGCCGGCCAGCGGGCTCAACACGCAGGAGGCCTGCGAGCTGGGCGGCATGATAAACCGGCTGGACTGTGGGAGCATGATAATCATAGTGATAGAGCACAACATGGCGCTGGTCCGGCAGATAGCCGGCCGCGTGATACACATAGACGGAGGTCGGCTGATGTACGAACTCGAGCGAAAGGACTGGCTGAGCCGCATGGGCGAAGGCCGCAGGGCATGAGCGCAATGAAAAAGACCTACGTTACCACCGTGCCCGACCATGTGGGCGCGTTCCTCCGGGCCAGCCGCCTGATAGCCGGGCTGGGCGTAAACATAACGCGCGTAAGCTACGACAAGGCCATAGACCTGCACACCCTCTTCATAGAGCTGGAGGGCGATGAGGCCGTACTTGACCGGGCCGACGAGGAGCTGATGCGCATAGGCTACCGGCTGAGCCCGGCCGAGCGCAGCGGCATAATGCTGCTTGAGTTCAACCTGCCCGACGTGCCGGGCAGCGTGACGGGCGTGCTGGAGCTCATCGAGCGCTGCGGGCTCAACATATCGTACATGGGCTCGCACTCGGACGGCAGCGGCCGCCAGCGCTTCCGCATGGGGCTGCTGGTAAACGGCGGCCTGCCGGACGGGTTCCTCAGCAGCGCGCGAGAGATCTGCCCCGTGCGCATACTGGACTACAACGAGACCCGCCGCAGCTACGACAACAGCATATTCTACTCCTCCTTCGTAAACGGGCTGGCCGGGCGCATGGATCTGAGCGACGACAAGCGCGACGAGCTGATGATAAACGTGAACCTGGCCATGCAGACGCTGGACGAGCGCGAGCTCTCGCCCTATGTCACGTTCGACTGCATCAGCCGCTTTACCGACATGCTCGCCAGCCACCGGGGCGCGGCGTTCAACCCGCGCATAAGCCGCGTGGACGTGACCGCCGACACCAGCGTGACCGTGATAGAGCCGCCCTGCGGCAGCAACACCGCCATCATATGCAGCCGGGGCCGCTACCTCTTTATCGACACCGGCTACGCCTGCTACCGCGAGGAGATGCTGCCGCTGCTGCGCAGACTGGCTCCCGGCTTTGAGCAGCAGGAGAAGGTGGCGCTCATCACCCATGCCGACGTGGACCACTGCGGGCTGCTGCCCCTGTTCGACCGCGTGCTGATGAGCGAGCGCAGCCGCATGAGCCTCGTGCTAGAGCACGAGGGCCGCAGCGCCCTGCGCGAGCAGAACGCCCTGCACGCGCCCTACATACGCATATGCAAGCTGCTGACCGGCTACGCGCCGCCCGAGCCCGGGCGCCTCACGGCCATATGCGGCGCCAATGACACCCGCGCGCCGCTCACGCAGGCCGGGAGCTTCACCTTCGGCGAGCTCACGTTCGAGCTGTACGAGGGCGCGGGCGGCCATCTGCCCGGCGAGCTGGCGCTGATAGACTACGAGCACGCGCTGGCCTTCACCGGCGACATATACGTAAACCTCAAGGGCTTCACGCCCGAGCAGGCCGAGTACAACCGCTGCGCTCCGATACTGATGACCTCGGTGGACACCGACGCGCGCCTGGCCGCGCAGGAGCGGGGCGCGCTGATGCGCCGGCTGGGCGGCGCGGGCTGGCGCATATTCGGCGGCCACGGACAGGTGCGCGAGTACGGCCAGACCGGCGAATGAGCCGGGGCCGGGGAGGACTTGAATGCTTAACATCGAATCTGTCAGCGTAAACTACGGCGCGCTGCGTGCGCTGCGCGAGGCCTCGCTCACCGCACGCCGGGGGGCCATCACGGCGCTGATAGGCCTGAACGGCGCGGGCAAGACCACACTGCTCAACGCCTGCATGGGCGCGCTGCCGCTTGCGGGGGGCCGGGTGACATTCGACGGCGGGGACGTGACCCGCCTAAGCACGCTGGAGCGCGTGCGGCGCGGGCTTACGCTGTGCCCGGAGGGACGGCAGGTGTTCCCGCGCATGAGCGTGGCCGAGAACCTGCGCATGGGCGGATACACTTTGCCCCGGCGCGAGGTGCGCCCGCGCATGGAGGAGCTGCTGGAGCAGTTCCCGCGGCTGGCCGCGCGCCTGAGGCAGCAGGCCGGCACGCTCTCGGGCGGCGAGCAGCAGTGGCTGGCGATAGCGCGCGCGCTGATGTGCCGCCCGCGCCTGCTGATGATGGACGAGCCCACGCTGGGGCTGGCCCCGGAGGCCGTGGAAGAGCTGTTCGCGCTCATGCAGCGCATAGCCGCCTCCGGCGTGACGCTCCTGATAGTGGAGCAGGACGTGGGCGGAGTGCTGGGCATAGCGGACGAGGCGTACGCGCTGGCCAGCGGCGAATGCCGCCCGCTGGGCCGCGCCTCCGCGCTGCTCATGGACGAGAGCTTCCGCCGTCAGTGGCTGGGCGAGGAGTAGGCGCGGTTCCGGCTGCGCCTGCCCGAAAATCGGCATTGGGAGGTTTGAGCAAAATGGAGCACGAAGTGCATTTCCGATATGCAAACAGGGGCGATATCGCGCTTATCCTGCGCTTTATAAAGGCATTGGCGGAATATGAAAACATGCAGGATGAAGTCGTCGCCGATGAACGCACACTGGAAGAATGGATATTTGACAGGCAGAAGGCCGAGGTCATTTTTGCGCTTGAGGCCGACAGGGAGGTGGGGTTCGCGCTCTTTTTCCACAACTTTTCCACCTTCCTGGGCAGGGCAGGTATCTACCTGGAAGACCTGTACGTGCTGCCCGAATATCGGGGAAAGGGATACGGCAAAGCCCTCCTGAAAAAGCTGGCATCCATCGCAGTTGAGCGCAGGTGCGGCCGCCTGGAATGGTGCTGTCTGGACTGGAACAGGCCGAGCATCGATTTCTACCTGTCGCTTGGCGCAGAGCCGCTTTCGGATTGGACGGTATATCGGGTCGCAGGAGACACGCTCTTGCAGCTTGCAACGTGACGTGACCCGTCCGCAGGCGCGCGCATCACACCTGCACGCGCCGCCGCGCAAAACGCCCCGGGCATATGCAAGTGCCCGGGGCGCGCTGCGTCATGGCGCTGCCCGCACACGGTCAAACCTGCGGGCCGCTTGGCCGGAGCGCTCCACGCTTACCGACCTGCTGGCCGCGTCCGGGCGCTCACGCTCCGCTGCTCACAGCCTGAACTTGCGCATTCTCAGGCGGCACAGGCAGGAGCCGTCCTCAGACGTGCCCGCGCAATACGCCGCCAGCGCCTGGCCGTCCGGCAGGAAGAACATCGCCGGGTAGCAGAAGCCCGCGCGCCGGTCGTCCTCCAGCGTCCGGAGCGCGCTCCATGTGCGGCCGTCGTCGGTGCTGGAGGCCATCACCAGCGGCGTACGGCCGCCCATGCCGGGCACCTGCTCGCGGCCGTTGTAGTTGGGCGTGGGGTTCCATATGGAGTACATCACGCCGGTGTAGGGGCTGCGCGCTATCTTCATGGGCGACTGCGGCGAGGTAAAGACCGAGGGCTGCGGCTGGGTCCAGCTCTCGCCCCTGTCGAGCGAGAAGCACTCGTACTGATACATCATGTCGGTGCGCGCGTACATCCACAGCGCGCCGCTGCGCAGCTCCGCCACTCCGGGCTCCTGCAGGCCGCTCCCGGAGCGCGCGAAGGAGGCGTGTACGCTGCCGGGCAGCTCGCGCCAGGTGCGGCCGTCGTCGTCCGAGCACAGGCAGCGGCATTCGCCGTAAGTGTTGAACAGCCGCCCCTTGGGGCCCATCGAGGCGTAATGCAGCGCCACCGGCAGCAGTATCCGCCCGTCGCTCAGGCGCTCGGCGCGCTGGTTGTTCAGTATGTACAGGCCCTTGCGCGCCGGGTCCTGGCATTCCATCGCCTCGCCGAAGTTCAGCCCGTCGGTCGAGCGCGCCAGCATGACCAGGTTCTCGGTGGGCGATCTCTTTATCAGGTAGAACATGCCTATGTCTCCATTTTGCATGTTCATAAGCGACAGGCTCATTACGTTGGCCACTCCATGCCGCGCCGCCGCAATGAGGGTCACGGGGTCGCTCCACGTCTCGCCCTCGTCGCGGGAGACACGGCCCACTATGTCGGAGGGCGCGTCGTCAAAGCCCGACTGGGTGAAGCGCGAATACGCAAACAGTATCGAACCGTCCGGCAGACGGCAAAAGTCGCCCTCGCTGTGGCGCGTGTACTGCGCGTCCGGAGCCAGCTCCAGCACAACTCTTCCGTTATCCAGCATGATTGATTCCTCCTTTGCCTCTGCGTCAATTATAGCGCATTGCAGCGCAATTTTCCACCTTCCGGCCGGAAATTCTCGCAATGCGCGGGCCTGTCCAGGCGGTCGGGCAATGCTGATGGCTGGAAAGCAGGCTGCCCTGTTGCCGCAGGGACGGATGAATGCGGATGATGACCCGATGCCACCCTGCTCCGACGGTCGGCTCCCGCCACCATTGCCGCAGTGATGCCTGAACGCGGGCGATGACACGATGCCACCCTGCTTTGCCGTTCAGCTCCCGTCCCACATTGCCTCGGGTACGGCGAACGCGGACGATAACCAGACGCCCCCTGCTCCGACAGTCGGCTCCCGCCCCGCTGCCACGGAATCGTCTTGATTCAGACACCGCCACGAAGCGCTCTCCGCTATGAATGCCAAGCTACCATCCCCGCAGAGTGCTCCCGCCCGCGCACCCGTCGCGCGAATCCCCCGTCCCTGTATCTCCCCCATCCTTCGCAACAAACTGATATGCGGGCGCCGCTCCTGTGGCGAACGCCCGCACCCCATTTATGCTGCGCGATTGCGCGCGGCCTTTACCATTGTATGCGCCCGGCGCGCGGCTTATGAGCAGGCCGCCCCGCCTTACAGCAGTATGCATATCATCGAGCCGCTGCCCTCGTTCATTATGCGCTCCAGCAGCTCGGATACCTTGTCGCGCGCGTCCTGGGGCATGTGGCTCAGCTTGCCGCTCAGCTCGTCGCCTATCATGGCCGAGAGCGTTTTGCCGAACATGTTGGTGTCCCACACGCCGTCGGGGTCGTCCTCCATGGCCTGGGTGAGGAACGCCGCCATCTCCTCCGACTGCTTTTCGGTGCCCACCAGCGGGCTTATCTCGGTGCTCACGTCGGCGCGTATCAGGTGCATGCTGGGCGCGCTGGCGCGTATGCGCACGCCGTAGTGGCTGCCCTGCCGCACGGTCTCGGGCTTTTCCAGCTTGAGCTCGGCGCGCGTGGGCATCACCAGGCCATAGCCCGTGCGCTCGACCTCCTCCAGTGCCGCGGCCAGCTTGTCGTACTCGCGCTTGGCGCGGGCCATGTCGCTCATCATGCTCATCAGCTGGCGGTCGCCGGCTATCTCGCACCCGCTCATCTCGCCCAGCACGCGGTAGTACACGTCCTGGCTGAGCGGCAGCTCGAACCGCAGCTCGCCCTCGCCCAGCCGCACCTCGCCGGCGGCGGGCCGCATCCCCTCGTGCGCGCGCAGGCTGTCCGCTATGGCGTCGCGGTCGCGCATGCGCGTCGCGCCCTCCAGCGCCTGGCGCACCGCGTCGGATATCTCGCCTATCAGCGGATGGCCGTCCGGCAGCGCGCCCAGCCAGTCCGGCGTCGCAAAGTGCACGCGCGTTATCGGGAATTCGTACAGCACGCGCTCCATCAGCGCGCGCATGTCCTCCTGACCGGCCTTGAGCACGTTGAGCGGCATCACGGGCGTGTCGTACTTGCCGCTCAGCCCGGCGGCCAGCGCGCGCGCCTCCGCCGAATCCGGCTGCGCGCAGTTGAGCACCACCGCGAAGGGCTTGCCCAGCTGCTTGAGCTCCTCTATCACGCGCGATTCGGCCTCCTCGTAGGCCGCGCGCGGTATGTCGGCCACGCTGCCGTCGGTCGTCACCACTATGCCCAGCGTCGAATGCTCGGCTATCACCTTGCGGGTGCCCAGCTCGGCCGCCTGCTCAAAGGGTATGTCGTGCTCGAACCAGGGCGTGCGCACCATGCGCAGCGCGCCGCCGTCGCTCACGCCCTGCGCGCCGCGCACCATGTAGCCCACGCAATCAACCAGCCGCACGCGCAGGCGCGTGTTCTCGTCCAGCGAGACAAGCGCGGCTTCGTCGGGTATAAAGCGCGGCTGGGTGGTCATTATCATGCGCCCCGCGCCGCTCTGGGGCAGTTCGTCCACTATGCGCTGGCGGCGGCTGAGCCCGGCCTGGCCGCTCACGTCCAGCCCGCCCAGCACCATCAGCTCCATGAAGCGCTTGATAAAGGTGGATTTGCCCGTGCGCACCGGGCCGACCACGCCTATGTATATGTCGCCCTGCGTGCGCTCGGCGATATCCCTGTACAGCTCCGGTCCCACGCCCGGATACGCAGTCTCTTCCATAACTGACCTCCCCAAATCGGCAAATTGCTTGCGCGCCTTCAATCCATGCTTATGTGGCCGGCGCACGCGTTATGCCGGCGCATGGGCCCGCGCGCCCGGACCTGCGTGCCTATTTGGGATTTAATAACGCTTTTTCCGTTGATGAAAGCCTCGTTGCATGATATAATTATATCTAACTTGAGTTCATCCAGCTCATACAAAAGCGAGGTAAACTGCCTTGAACAGCGAAGAGAACTATCGCAAGCGCAGCCGCACTTCCTCCGCTCCCGCCCCGGACGGCGCCCCGGAAGGTGCCGCGCCCCGCGACGCCGACTACGCCCCGCCCCGCCGCACCGCCTCCGCACCGGACACCGCCCCGGAAGGTGCCGCGCCACGCGACGCCGACTACGCACCACCCCGCCGCACCGACACGGACAGCGCTCCGGCGGCCGGGACGACCCGCAACGCCGACGCCTACGTAC
>JBJEUC010000407.1:0-2358 GCA_051883635.1 Candidatus Fimadaptatus sp. | reverse complement strand
GCTTGTGGACTGGGAGATACTGGGCCGCCCCAACCGCGAGAGCATCAACCCCTTCACCAACTTCGCCATCAAGGCCGAGGACGGGGAGCGCGTGGTCGACTGGCGCTTTCTGCAGGGCGACACGGCGCGCGATTTCATGGGCGGGCTGCATTCGGGCAACCATTCCTGGGGCTACGGCCAGGGCCCCAACCGCGGCACGCTGGCCGGCGGGCGCCACTTCGAGCATACCGAATTCCGCGGCGACTTCCCGCTGGCAGGCATGACCTTTGAGGACAGCCGCTTTCCCGGGCGCGTGGAGCTGACCGCGTTCAACCCCTTCATACCCTCCAACGACCGCGACAGCAGCATACCGGCGGCGCTGTTCGAGTTCACGGTGACGAACACGGGCGAGGAGCCGCTTGATTACACGCTGGCGCTGTCCGTGACCAATCCGCTGGCCACCTATGGCATGAACGAGTTCAGCGCCCG
Organism: Candidatus Fimadaptatus sp.; assembly: GCA_051883635.1. Lineage (GTDB taxonomy): Bacteria > Bacillota > Clostridia > Christensenellales > Aristaeellaceae > Fimadaptatus. Next base: position 1,890 of record JBJEUC010000407.1, on the reverse strand, counting down.
CGACGGGCTGAGCCTGCTGACAATGCACAGCGGCTGCGCCGACCGCGCATCGGTCAGGTACGGCAACGTGACCCTGGCCACCGATTCGCCCGCAGCGGGGCATCAGGACTACTGGTATCGCGGCGGCTGGTTCGACGAGCTGACCATGTTCATGAACGACTTCGGCGCGCGCGGGCCGATAAAGCAGCGCACCTACGACGCCCCGGCAAAGGACAAGCCCGACGCCTGCACGCTCACGGCTAGCCTGAGGCTTTTGCCCGGCGCAAGCGGCAGCGCGCGCTTCGTCATCAGCTGGTACGCGCCCAACTGCGCAAAGTACTGGGGCGAGCGCGCCGCCCAGGGCGATGCGCCTGACTGGCAGCAGTATTACGCCAGCCTCTTCACCGGCTCGGACGACGCGGCGGGCTACTGCCTTGCCAACTGGGAGCGGCTCTTTGGCGACACGAAGCGCTTCACCGACGCGCTGAGCGGCTCCACGCTGGACGAGAGCGTGCTGGACGCGATACAGGGGAACCTGGCGATACTGAAGAGCTCGACCTGCCTGCGCCTGACCGACGGCGACTTCTACGGTTGGGAGGGCGTGAACCGCGACCACGGCAGCTGCGAGGGCACCTGCCAGCATGTGTGGAACTACGCCTATGCGCTGCCCTTCCTGTTCCCCCGGCTTGAGCGCGGCGTGCGCACCAACGAGCAGAGGTACTCGCTGGACGAGTGCGGGCGCATGCACTTCCGCATGATGCTGCCGCTGGGCTCCGAAAAGTGGAAGTTCCGCGCCTGCGTGGACGGCCAGATGGGCACCGTGATGAAGTGCTACCGCGAATGGAAGCTCTCGGGCGACAGCGAGTGGCTGCGCGAAATGTGGCCGGGCATCAAAAAGTGCATAGAGTTCGCCTGGAGCGACGAAAACGAGGACAAGTGGGACAGCGAGCGCACGGGCGTGATGACCGGGCGGCAGCATCACACGCTGGACGTGGAGCTGTTCGGCGCGCACAGCTGGCTGACCGGCTTCTACCACGGCGCGCTGCTGGCGGGCGCGGAGATGGCGCGCGCCCTGGGCGAGGAGGAGACCGCGCGCGACTACCGGGCGCTGTACGAAAAGGGCCACGCTTGGCTGGAGGAGCACACCTTCAACGGCCGGCACTACGTGCAGGCTATAGACATAAGGAGCGACGAGCTGCTGCGCCGCTTCGGGGACGACCCCTCCATATGCATGGAGGGCGGCTACTGGGACCGCGAGACCGGCGAGGTGAAGTACCAGATAGGAAGCGGCTGCGAGATAGACCAGGTGCTCGCCGACTGGCACGCAGCTCTGATGGGCCTGGAACCGATATTCGACCCCGAACACCGCAAGAGCGCGCTCCGCGCCATATACGAGCTCAACTTCACCAGCATGCGCGACCTCAACAACCCCTGCCGCGTGTTCGCCGTCAACGGCGAGAGCGGCGTGACCATGTGCGCCTGGGCCTCCCCGGACGACAAGCCCGCGATACCGATACCCTATTCCGAGGAGGTAATGACCGGCTTTGAGTACGCCTTTGCCGACAGCCTGCTGCAGTGCGGCATGGAGCGGGAGGCGCTCAGCGTGGTGCGCGCGATACGCGACCGCTACGACGGCAAGAAGCGCAACCCCTTCAGCGAGATAGAGTGCGGCGCGAGCTATTCGCGCGCGATGGCCAGCTACTCGCTGCTGTTGACATACAGCGGCTTCAGGTTCGACATGACGCGCGGCATGATGGGCTTTAAGCCCCTGCACGCGGGCCGCTACTTCTGGTCGCTGGACGGCGCGTGGGGCGTGGTCGAATGCGGAGAGCAGGCCATGCAGCTGCGCGTGCTCTACGGCGAAGTGGCGCTCAAGCGCTTCGCGCACCCGTTCGCCGCGCTGAGCGCCGT